>CAYXNM010000057.1:0-4012 GCA_964466385.1 uncultured Rhodobacter sp.
GTATTTTCCCGTGGCCTTGTAAACCGCGTTGTAGTTTCGTGTGTAGCGGTCCGAAGCCGCTTTCTGGTATTTGTCTTTGGCGCGCTGCTTTATGGCCGTGTTGATCGTTTTTCTTATGGCCGCGCGCTGAACCTTGACGCGCTTTGTGAAGGTTTCGACAGGTCCGGCGATGACATTGGCGGGAAATGCCAAAAGGGCGAGCGCCAACATTCCGGCCACAAGGGTGGTCAGGGGTACTGGTTTAACCATGGTTACTACTCCAATTTCAGTCAGAGGGACCAAGCCAGCGGCCGATGGCCTGTTGCGTAAGATCGGGCGCTGAAATTCCTTTGCCCGTCAGGCAAACCGCTCCATGGCTTCTTGCAAAACATCCCAAAGCATAGTCAGTGTCGCGCCGTTCGCGTTACCAGTCAAGAAAAGAACCGGCAGCACCTTTTTCGGACCCTGGCAAGCGCCCGTTCCGGGGGGCTGCGACGGGCGGTGAGTGCCGCATATTTCCTCTATCGCCGGGGCGGTGACGACGTGATAACAGCAAGGGATCGGAAACCGCTACATTGCCGCGCGAACGATTCGGGCGCGGCAAGTCACCAGCAAGGCAAGAGGCCCCATGACCCACATCATCTATCGCGACACACGCGAAGGTCTGCCGATGATTTCAGGCGGCGAGGGGGTCTACCTCTTTGATCGCGACGGGAAACGGTATCTCGACGGCTCGGGCGGGGCGGCGGTTTCCTGCCTCGGGCATGGGGACGGGGACGTGAACGCGGCCATCCGCGCCCAGCTTGACGAGGTTGCCTTTGCCTATAGCGGCTTCTTTACGTCGGAACCCGCGGAAAAGCTCGCCGATCTGCTGGCGCAACTTGCGCCTGATCCGCTCAACCACGTTTATTTCGTTTCCGGAGGGTCCGAGGCGACCGAAGCCGCGCTCAAACTGGCGCGCCAGTATTTTCTGGAAATCGGTCAGCCGCAGCGGCACCGGGTGATTGCGCGCCGCCAAAGTTACCATGGCAACACGATCGGGGCGCTGGCGACCAGTGGCAACGCCATGCGCCGCGCGCCCTATGCGCCTTTGCTGCCGGAGTTCAACCATATCAGCGCCTGCTATGAATACCGTGGCCGCAAGGATGCGGAAACCGCGTTTGACTATGGCCAGCGCGTTGCGAATGAGCTGGAGGCCGAGATCACAAGGCTTGGCCCGCAGACCGTCATGGCCTTTTTTGCGGAACCGGTGGTCGGGGCGACACTGGGGGCGGTTCCGGCGGTTGAGGGGTATTTCCGGCGCATCCGCGAAATCTGCGATCGCCACGGTGTCCTGCTGATCCTTGACGAGGTCATGTGCGGGATGGGTCGAACCGGCTCGATGTTCGCGTTTGAGCAGGAAGGTATCGTGCCGGACATCGTGACCATGGCAAAGGGACTTGGCGGGGGGTATCAGCCGATCGGCGCGGTGATGTGTTCGGATCCGGTTTACACGGCGCTGCATACCGGGTCCGGTGTGTTCAAGCATGGGCATACCTATCAGGCCCATGCCGTGGCCTGCGCCGCTGCGCACGCGGTTTGCCGCAAACTGGTCGATCAAGATCTTGTCGCGCGGGTCGCAAGGATGGGCGAAAGGCTGCACGCGGCGCTGGAAGATGCCTTTGGTCAGCACCCACATGTGGGGGACATTCGCGGACGCGGGTTGTTTCAGGCGCTGGAACTTGTGCAGGACCGCGCGGACAAAAAGCCCTTTGCGCCGGAAAAGAAGGCGCATCTGGTGGTCCAGAAAGCGGCGTTCGGGGCCGGGTTGATTTGTTATCCGATGGGGGGCATCATCGATGGTTCACGCGGGGATCATGTGATGCTGGCGCCGCCCTATATCGTGAACGACGCCCAAATCGGCGAAATCATCGACGGGCTGAGCGTGGGTTTGCGCACGTTGACCGACTGACCGCGTGGGGCATCCTGCTGAGAGCAGCGGTCCGACTGACTGGCCCTCCGAATTGCGCGTGCGCAGGGTCGCTTCCGGCCTGAAGGGACTTTGACGATTTCCCGGTTCAATCCATCCCCGCACGGCCCAGCGCCTGCCCGTGGGGTGGCGCCCGCAACGCCGGTTCGTGGCACTTTATCCCGGCAAAGCCCGAACGAACTCAACGGAATGCGCGACATCCGCGAATGCGCCAGCCCGCCGGGACGGGCAGGCGCAGGGCCGGGGCGCTTTCAGCGCCTGTTAACCGGCCCGGGGCAAATCTCAACGCCCCTCTTCGGGCCAACGCCGGTCTTTTCACCCACGCAAAAGGTTCAGAGAAAAGGGCCGCTGATAGGAGAGCACCCTATCAGAGGTCGAAATCGACCCCGCTGATGTCCGCACGCTGGATTAGTTCTGCCGTGAACCGGCGCGAGGCCGCGACCCAGGCACGCTTTTCCAGTGCCTGGCGTAATCGGGGGGCGGCGGAGGCGTAAGGCAAAACCTGCCCGTCCGCCCGTTCGTGCATGAACAGGATGTGAAACCCGTACCGCGTTTCCAGCGGCTCGGGATAAAGCGCGCCGGCCTTGAGGTCTTTCAGCGCCGCTTCGAATTCCGGCACGGTATCGCCTCTTGAAACCTGCCCCAGATTGCCCCCGTCGTTCTTGGAGGGGCAATCGGACGTCGATTTGGCGATCTGCGCAAAGCTGTCGGGTCTGTCACTGACGGAACGAAACACCGCCTGTGCCTTTTCGCGTGCCGCCGCACGCGCGTCCCGATCTCCGGGTCGGGCGGCAATCAGGATGTGCGCGGGTTGGTACAAATCGGGCCCGCGCGGCGTTGTTGCCGGGTCATCGTAAGCCGCGCGGATATCGCCCTGGCTGACCTCCTGCGGCAGGATCGATTGGTCGAGCAGGGCGCGGATCAGCGCTTCGTCGGATGTTTCGATCTTACCGTTCGCGATCTCCTGCGGGTCAGGGGACAGTTTCCGGCGCCGGGCTTCTTCCAACAGCAACCGGCGCACCACCAGGGCCCGCGCCGCCGCCCGCCACGCCAGCCCCGGCTTACCGTCGGGGGCGGTGTGGTGTTGCGCTTCGGATGCGATTTCGGTTGCGGCGATGACGTGCCCGTTGACCGAGACTTGCGGCATGAACGGGCGCTGCGGCGTGCTCATCTTGCCGCCTTGCCCGCATTTGACTTGCGCGTGCGCACGATCTGAAAGCCGGGCCGCCAGATATAACGGACGGGGGCCGAGATCATGTGGACAAGGCGCGTGAACGGAAACAGGATAAAGATTGTCAGCCCCAGGACGATGTGAACTTTGAAGATCAGATCGACGTCCTGGATATAACTTGCGGCCTTGCCGTCAAAGGTGAAGATGCCGTTTGCCCAGGCCATGAATTTGATCACGCCGCCATCGGACAATTCCGAAAGCGAGTAGGGCACGCTGATCAACCCGAGCGCCAGTTGCACGATCAGCAACAGCAAAATCCCGGTGTCGGCAAAGGACGAGTTCGCCCGCACGCGCGGGTCTGTCAGACGTCGGTGTGCCAAAATCAGCGCCCCAAGGATCGCGACGGACCCGAAAACCCCGCCTGCGACGGCGGCCAGAAGCTGCTTGGCCTCGGCCTCGACACCGAAGAATTCGTAAATCCCGATGGGGATCAGCAGCCCGAAGAGATGGCCAAAAAACACAACCAGCACCCCCACATGAAACAGCACCGACCCCAGGATCAGCTGTTTTCGCCGCAAAAGCTGGCTGGAACTTGATTTCCACGTGAAGGGGTCACGCTCATACCGCGCGATGGTCCCGATCAGCATGACTGAAAGGGCGATGTAGGGGAATGTGCCGAAAAGAAACTGGTTCATGTTCGTCTCCTAAGTTCGGTTGGCAGCCGCTTGCGGCTGGATTGTCGGTTTGGATTGCCCCTGCGGGTCCATCGCCGCCAGAAGGTCGCGGGAAACCGGGCAGCCGGCGTTGGGATCAGGACCGAAGGTCACTTCGGCCTCGTTCCAGACATCGTCAAGCGCCTCCAGATCCTCGGGGTCTTCATCCGCGACGCTGAG
>CAYXNM010000057.1:4112-16459 GCA_964466385.1 uncultured Rhodobacter sp.
AGCGACAAGGTGCGTGTGCGATCAAACAGCAGAACAAAGTTTTCCTGAAGCGCATAGACGTCAAGGGTTTCAAGTTCGCACAGCAGCGGTTCCAGCGCCTGCCTTGCGGCGTTTGAGATGATATTCTCCTCCGCCAGAACCCCGCGAATTTCGCCACTCGCGGCCTTCAGGTCCTTACCGGGATAGCACAGCAGGGCCGAAAGCGCCTTGAAGGTTGCAGTCATCGTGCACCCCCAGTCGGCACCACGAATTTTCGTGATCCGAACAACTTCCCACCCGAGGAGCCGGTCGAGCAGGCGTTCCCATCGGTGAACCCGCAGCCCGAGCGGATGTCATAGGCATCCTCGGCGGCTTCGCGGTGCGAGGTGGGCACGACGAAACGATCCTCGTAATTGGCGATCGACATGATGTGAAACATGTCCTCGATTTCCAGCGGGGTCAGGCCGACGCGCTTGGCAATCTCAAGGTCGATGACACCATCGACGGTTTTTGACCGCATATAGCCGCGCATGGCCAGCATCCGTTCAAGCGCCGTGACGATTGGGGCTTCGTCCCCGGCCGTCAGCATGTTGGCAAGATACTTGACCGGAATGCGCAGGGATTTGACGTCGGGCATATCGCGGTCGACGCCCATTTTGCCTGCTTCGGCGGCGTTTTGAATGGGCGAGAGCGGTGGGATGTACCAGACCATCGGCAAAGTGCGGTATTCGGGGTGCAAAGGAAAGGCGACTTTCCAGTCCATCGCCATTTTCCAGACCGGCGAATTCTTGGCGCTTTCAATCCAGTCATGCGGCACGCCGCTTTCGGCGGCTGCGGCCTGAACCTCGGGGTCGTTGGGGTCAAGGAAGGCGCCAAGCTGGGCGTCGTAAAGTTCCTGTTCGCCCTCGACACTGGCCGCCTGTTCGATCTTGTCCGCGTCATAAAGCATGACGCCCAGATAACGGATGCGCCCGACGCAGGTTTCCGAACAGACCGTCGGCATGCCGCTTTCGATCCGGGGATAGCAGAACGTGCATTTTTCCGATTTGCCGCTTTCCCAGTTGTAATAGATCTTCTTGTAGGGACAGCCCGACACACACATGCGCCAGCCCCGGCATTTTTCCTGATCGATCAGAACGATGCCATCTTCGTCGCGTTTGTAGATCGCACCGGAGGGGCAAGAGGCAACGCAAGCCGGGTTGAGGCAATGCTCACAAAGACGCGGCAGATACATCATGAAAGTGTTTTCGTATTCGCCGTAAATGTCTTTCTGGACATTCTCGAAATTGTAATCCTTGGAGCGTTTTTCAAACTCGCCGCCCAGGATTTCTTCCCAGTTCGGCCCCCAGACGATCTTGTCCATCCGCTCGCCGCTGATGCGCGAGCGGGGGCGCGCCGTTGGGAAGGCCTCCATCTCGGGCGCGGATTTCAGGTGGTCGTAATCCATGTCGAAGGGTTCGTAATAGTCGTCAATCTCGGGCAGGTTGGGGTTGCCGAAGATGTTGGCAAGAATGCGCCATTTGGCCCCTTGCTTGGGTTCAAGCTTGCCCGATTTCGACCGGCTCCAGCCGCCTTTCCACTGTTTCTGGTTTTCCCAGTCCTTGGGATAACCAATGCCCGGTTTGGTTTCGACATTGTTGAACCAGGCGTATTCGACCCCGTCCCGCCCGGTCCAGACGTTCTTGCAGGTGACCGAACAGGTGTGACAGCCAATGCATTTGTCCAGGTTCAGGACCATGCCGATTTGTGCGCGTACTTTCATGGCTCACGCCTCCTCTTTTGCGGGGTTGTCCAGCCAGTCGACCTTGGCAAGCTTGCGCACCACGACGACCTCGTCGCGGTTGGATCCGACGGTGCCATAATAGTTGAACCCATAGGATTGCTGCGCGTATCCACCGATCATGTGGGTCGGTTTCATGGTGATCCTTGTGACCGAGTTGTGGATACCGCCCCGAAGCCCGGTGATTTGCGATCCGGGTGTATTCACGATCTTTTCCTGTGCGTGATACATGTAGATCGTCCCGTCCTTCATCCGTTGCGAGACGACGGCCCGCGCCGTCAGCGCGCCGTTGACGTTGAAAACCTCGACCCAGTCATTGTCGATTAGATGCGCGCGTTTCGCGTCGTTTTCCGAAATCCACACGCACGGCCCGCCCCGGTTCAGCGTCAGCATCAACAGGTTGTCCGAATAGGTCGAATGGATGCCCCATTTCTGGTGCGGCGTGATAAAGTTCAGAACCACGTGCGGTTCGTTGTTTTGTGCCGCAGTGTTGACATCCGGCGTCACCGTTTTGGTGTCAATCGGAGGGCGATAGGTCACAAAACCCTCGCCAAAGGCCCGCATCCAGAGATGGTCCTGATAGAGCTGTTGGCGACCTGTCAATGTACGCCACGGGATCAGTTCGTGGACGTTGGTGTAGCCCGCGTTGTAACAGACGTCCTCGCTTTCGATGCCCGACCATGTGGGCGACGAGATAATCTTGCGCGGTTGTGCGGCGATATCCCGAAAACGGATTTTTTCGTCTTCCTTGGCCGCGGCCAGATGGGCGTGTTCGCGCCCGGTGATTTTTGACAGCGCGTCCCATGCCTTTACGGCAACCTCGCCGTTGGTTTCCGGGGCCAGCATCAGGATCATTTCGGCCGCATCAATGGCGGTTTCAAGTTTCGCAAGGCCCTTGAATTCACCCTCATCGGTCACAACACCATTGAGATCCCCAAGGTGTTTCACCTCGACCTTGGTGTCCCAGGCAATCCCCTTGCCGCCATTCCCAAGCTTGTCAAGCAGAGGCCCAACCGAAGTGAAGCGTTTGTAAAGATTGGGATAATCCCGCTCGACCTTGATGTAATTCGGCGCGGTCTTGCCCGGTATCAGATCGCATTCCCCTTTTTTCCAGTCCCTGACCTGATCCTGCGCAATCTCGGCAGGGGTGTCATGCAGGATGGGCAGGGCCACGATGTCGGTTTCGCAGCCCAGATACCCCGGCACCACTTCGGAAAACTTTTCTGCGATGGTTTTGAAGATGTCCCAGTCCGAGCGGCTTTCGTAAGCCGGATCGACCGCCGCCTGAAGCGGGTGGATGAAAGGGTGCATGTCGGATGTGTTGAGGTCGTTCTTTTCGTACCAACTGGCGGCCGGCAGAACGATGTCGGAATAGACGGCCGTCGTGGACATGCGAAAATCAATGTTGACCAGCAGGTCGAGCTTGGCGTCAGGCGCCGCATCGTGCCATTTGGCCTCGATCGGTTTTTGCCCGCCGGTTTCCGTAAGTTCGCCCCCCAAAAGACCGCTGTCGGTTCCCAGAAGATGGCGCAGGAAATATTCATGCCCCTTGCCCGAGGACCCCAGCAGGTTTGAGCGCCACACGAACATGTTGCGAGGCCAGTTTTCCGGCGCGTCCGGGTCTTCGCAGGACATTTCCAGCTTGCCGGACGTCAGCTGATCGGCGACGAATGCGGGAATGTCCTTTTTCGCCTTTTTGGCGGCCTTGGCCACGTCAAGCGGGTTGGTCTTGAGTGCCGGTGCCGACGGCAGCCAGCCCATCCGCTCCGCCCGGATGTTATAGTCGATGATGCTGGCATCCTTCCAGTCGCCCGCGGGGGCGGTGGGCGACACGACTTCACCGGCGCTCAGCGTTTCATAGCGCCACTGGTCGGAATGCGCGTAAAACGCCGATGTGCTGTTCATGTGGCGCGGCGGGCGCGCCCAGTCCAGCGCAAAGGCCAGGGGTTGCCAGCCGGTCTGCGGGCGCAGTTTTTCCTGCCCCACGTAATGCGACCAGCCGCCGCCCGATTTACCGATGCAGCCGCACATCACCAGCATGTTGATGATCCCGCGATAGGCCATGTCCATGTGGTACCAGTGGTTCAGGCCCGCCCCAAGGATGACCATCGATTTGCCTTCGGTCTTTTCGGCGTTGGTGGCGAATTCGCGCGCGACCGTGATGATCTTGTCGCGCGAAACACCGGTGATTTTCTCGGCCCATGCAGGCGTAAAGGGCATGTCGTCGTCATAGCTCTTGGCGGCCCATTCCCCGCCCAGACCGCGATCAAGACCGTAATTGGCGCAAAAGAGGTCAAAGACCGTGGCCACCATCGCCTCGCCGTCGGCCAGCTTCAATTTCCGGACGGGAACATTGCGGCCGAGGACATCGGGATAGTCCCCTCGCGTTGGCAATTCCGACTGTGCGCCGCCGAAATAGGGGAAATCAACCTCGACGACATCGTCGTGGTTTTCCTCCAATACCAAGGACATGCGCAGTTCGGCGTCTTTACCGGCAGCCTTGGTTTCAAGGTTCCATTCGCCCTTGTCGCCCCAGCGAAACCCAACCGATCCATTGGGAACGACCGGCTGCCCGCCGTCGCGTTCCAACGCCACGGTCTTCCATTCGGGGTTGTTCTTCTGGTCAAGTTTCTTGTCGAAATCCTCAGCCCTGAGCATTCGGCCCGGCACCAGTTTGCCGTTCACGTCCTCCAGCCGGACCAGCATCGGCATGTCGCTGAGACGCCGCGCGTAATCGGTGAAATACTCGGCCTGCCGGTCCAGATGAAACTCGCGCAGGATCACGTGGCCCATGGCCATCGCCAGCGCGCTGTCGGTCCCTTGGGTCGGGGCCAGCCACATATCGCCAAACTTGGCCGCTTCGGAATAATCCGGGCTGATGACGGCGGATTTGGCGCCGCGATAGCGCGCCTCGGTATAGAAATGCGCATCCGGCGTCCGCGTTTGCGGGACGTTGGACCCCCACAGCAGCAAAAAGCCCGAATTGTACCAATCCGCACTTTCCGGTACGTCCGTCTGCTCGCCCCATGTCATCGGGCTGGCGGGGGGCAGGTCGCAATACCAGTCGTAAAAGCTCATGCAGGTGCCGCCCAGGAGGGACAGGTAGCGCGACCCGGCGGCATAGGAGACCATCGACATCGCCGGGATCGGAGAGAACCCGAAAACGCGGTCCGGCCCGTAGGTCTTGGCGGTATAGGCGTTGGCGGCGGCGATAATTTCGGTCGCTTCGTCCCATGTGGCGCGCACCAGCCCGCCCTTGCCGCGTTTGGATGTATAGCTTGCCCGCAGGATCGGGTCTTGCTGCAATTTGGTCCAGGCCTCGATCGCTGAATTGCCGGCGCGCATGGCGCGGTAGGCTTTCAAAAGGCGCGCGCGGATCAGCGGTGTTTTGACCCGGTTGGCAGAATAGAGATACCAGCTGTAAGAGGCCCCCCGCGCGCAGCCGCGCGGCTCGTGATTGGGCATGCCGGCACGCGTGCGCGGGTAATCGGTTTGCTGGGTTTCCCAGGTCACGATCCCGGATTTCACGTAGATTTTCCAGCTGCAAGACCCCGTGCAGTTCACCCCGTGGGTCGAACGCACGATCTTGTCGTGCTGCCAGCGATTGCGATAAACATCTTCCCAGTCCCGGTTTTCCGATGTGGTCACGCCGTGACCGTTGGAAAATGTGCCGGTAGTGTTGGATTTCAGAAAGTTCAGGCGGTCGAGAAGGTGGCTCATCGGTTGTCTCCGTAGGTCATGCTTCCGGCGCCTGCAAGCGGCGCCGGAGTTGATATATTATAGCTGGATCAGGGGTTTTTGACATAGGCGTTCGGACGCATGTAAAACCACCAGTTGATCGCGATACAAACGGCATAGAAGATTGCAAATCCGTAAAGCGCGTATTCCGGTGTGCCCGCCTTCAATTGTTCGCCGAACACTTTGGGAATGATGAACGCGCCATAGGCCGCCACAGCGGAGGTCCAGCCAAGGACCGGGCCGGCCTGCTCCTTGTCAAACACGACCGCGATTGTGCGGAAGGTCGATCCGTTGCCCAGACCCGTTGCGGTGAACAGGATCAGAAAGAGGATCATGAAGGGCAGGAAGTAGGTTTCCGGCGTGGCCGAGACATAAGCGCTTTGCAGCAGGTAAGCCAGCGCGACAGCGCATGCCACCATCACCACCGAGATGATCTGGGTCACCCGCGCGCCGCCGATCTTGTCGGCGATCATGCCACCCACGGGGCGGATCAACGCGCCGATGAACGGGCCCATCCAGGCGTACATCAGTGCGCTGGGTCCGTTGGGGTTGATGGTGCTGTGGGTCATGATCCCGTCGACCATCAGGTGTTGAAAGCCGAAAACCACCTTGATCGTCAGTGCAAACGCGGCCGAATAGCCGATGAAGCTGCCGAATGTCATCGTGTAGATGATCGTCATCGCCCAGGTGTGCTTGTTGCCAAAGATCTTGTATTGCCGCGTCAGGTTTTGTCCGACCTGCCCCGGAATGAGCTTGAGCAAACCAACTGTCAGCGCGATCACGATGGGAAGCACGATCCATTTCGAGACCGCAAAGCCCGAGCCGCCAACACTGGCCGGCAACATCAGCCAAAGTCCGAATGCCGCCGTCAGGAACCCGATGAGCAACATGCCCGAGATCACGCCGAACGACCCGGCGGGGCCGGGGATGTCAGGGGATACGTGCTCGTCCCGGATGTTGTTCATTCCCAGCCAACCCGCAAACGCCAGCGGAATAAGCGCCAGCAGCCAGACATAGCCGGCGTTCTGGATGTAGGTCTCGGTGCCTGCGGGGATTTTCCCGATGAGCGTGCCCGAGGTATTCTGAAGGACCATCGGATCCCCGCCGAACAGACCAAATGTCATCACCAGCGGGATGACAATCTGCATCGTGGTCACACCGAAATTGCCCAGCCCGGCATTCATGCCCAGTGCATAGCCCTGCACCTTTTTGGGAAAGAAAAAGCTGATATTGGACATCGAACTGGCAAAGTTGCCGCCGCCCACGCCTGACAGGAAGGCCAGCACCTGGAATTTCCACAGGGGCGTGTTGGGATCCTGCAAATAATATCCCGCGCCGATGGCGGGGATCATCAGAAGGGCCGTGGTGAAGAAAATGGTGTTCCGGCCCCCTGCGATCCGGATGAAGAAGGTCGAGGGAATGCGCAAAGTCGCGCCCGTCAAACCGGCAATTGCGGCCAGCGTGAACAGTTCGGCTTTTTCAAACGGGAAGCCAAGGTTCAACATCTGAACGGTGATGATTCCCCAATAAAGCCAAACGGCGAACCCGCACAAAAGCGAGGGGATCGATATCCACAGGTTGCGATTGGCGATGGATTTGCCGGTCGAGTTCCAAAAGCTCTCGTCCTCAACGGTCCAGTTTTTCAGGTCTTGTCCCAAGGTAGGTCTCCTTCAGGGTGTTGCGGGCCGCGTTGGTGCGGCCCGCCGATTTCATTGATTTCTTATTGGGCGGGGCGCGGAACGGGCGTGGATGGCACGTCCGAAAGGTGGGTGTCCGCCGCCATTTCGGGGTATTTTGCCCGCTCCAGCTTGCGGATTGCCAGATGCATCCAGATCAGGCTG
Organism: uncultured Rhodobacter sp.; assembly: GCA_964466385.1. GTDB lineage: Bacteria > Pseudomonadota > Alphaproteobacteria > Rhodobacterales > Rhodobacteraceae > UBA5972. The sequence goes on from CAYXNM010000057.1 coordinate 11,451, forward strand.
ATCGCCACGATGACGAACATCAGCATGAAGACCATCGACCACACCTGGAAAACGTCCAGAAGGATGCCAAAGGCGATTGGCAGAACGAACCCGCCGAGGCCTCCGATCATGCCGACCAGACCGCCGACCGCGCCAACATGGTGCGGGTAGTAGACCGGAATGTGCTTGTAGACCGCCGCCTTGCCGAGGCTCATGACAAAACCGAGGATAACCGACAGGAACACAAATCCGTAAAGCGGAATGCCGAAGGAGAATTCGATCAGGTTCGGTGTCCCGTCCTTGTGGGGGATGCCCTCGACCACGTAGTGGGTTTCGGGATAGCTCATGATGAACAGAATGATCAGCGAGGTGAAGAATGTCAGGTACATCACGAACCGCGCGCCCCAGACATCCGACATCCAACCGCCAAGTGCACGGAAGATCGAGCCCGGCAGCGAATACATGCCGGCAAAAACCCCCGCGGCGGCCAGCGAAACCCCGTAAGCCCCCACATAATACCGCGGCAGGAAGGACGCGAAAGCGACGAACGCACCGAAGACAAAGAAATAGTACGTGGCAAAGCGCCAGACCTGAATGTCCCTGAGCGGCTCAAGCTGGGTGATCGCGGAAACCGGTTTTTCGCCGGTTTCACGTTGGCGAACGATGACCGGATCGGGCTTGGACAGCAGATAGAACAGGATCGCGGTCGCGACCAGAACGACGGCGTAGATGCGCGCGGTGTCTTCCCAGCCATAGGCCAGAACCAGAAACGGCGCGCCAAAGTTGGTCACTGCCGCACCCACGTTGCCAGCCCCGAAAATGCCAAGCGCCGTGCCCTGTTTTTCGGCTGTGTACCAGCGCGACACATAGGCAATCCCGATGATGAACGACCCCCCTGCGAGGCCAAGCCCCAGGGCAGCCATCAGGAAGAGGGCGTAGGAATGAACGGATGCCAGCAGCCAGACGCTGATCGCCGTGACCAGCATTTGTAAAGGCAGCATGATCCGACCACCGATCTGGTCGGTCCAGACGCCCAGGAATATCCGGCTGAGCGAGCCGGTCAGAACGGGTGTCGCGACCAGCAGGCCAAACTCGGTTTCAGAAAGCCCGAGTTCCTGCTTGATCTTGACCCCGATGATCGAAAATATCGTCCAGACCGCAAAGCAGACCGTAAACGAAAAGGTGCTGAGCGATAGCGCCCGGTTCTGGTCTGCACGAGACACACCCGTTAGTTCTTGCATTTTTCATTCCCTTCATCAAAAGTTCCCCTCAAGGCGTCAACCTTGCGGGGAACAAAAACTAGCCTCTGTGAGACCATTCCCGGCGAGGAGTTACCTTGATCTATATCAAGTGTTGCGCCGAATCCCGCATTGAAATCGTGCGACATTCGCGCCCATGTGGCACCGGGTCTGCCACGACGTGTTTTGGCGACGGGAAATGTCCGGTTCGATGTTGATATAGCTTCGTTTCTTGCGTGATCGGGGGGATTACGCCAACGGCCATTTTCGTTGACCCTTTTCATGAGGGTGAAAAAGACCGGAGTTGGCCTGAAGGGAACGTTGCGGTTTGCCGCTGGGCCACTTAACAGGCGCTGAAGGCGCCCCGGTCCTGCGTCTGCTCGTCCCGGCGGGCTGGCACTTTCGCCGATGTCGCCCATCCCATAGAGTTTGTTCGGAGTTTGCTGGACAAAGTGCCCTGAACTGTCGTTGTGAACGCCACCCCACGGGCAGGCGCTGGGCCGTGCGGGGATGGATTGAACCGGGACAACCCGAATACGCGCCGCCCAGCCGGAATAGTGACCTTATTACATCGCATTAGTGCTAAACTGAACCATGGGGGCATTCGTCATTTGCCAAGGCCGCGGGCATTCTCTGTATGATGAAGGTCGAAAATTGTGATACGTTGCCAAAAGATCGTTCGTAAGTTCCTTCACTTAGGACGGAGGTGTGTATGGTTCTGCGTTTCAAGGGCCGGAAAAATATATTATCGATTTGTTTCAACCCGTTTTGCGCCGCCAATCGGGCGGGCGTCGGGGTAGCGGTTGCGCTGCTTTTCTCCGGTCTCTTCGCGCCGGTTGCCGCCATCGCGGAAACCGACATTCAGCGCCAGATCAGGATCGAGACTCAGGCGGCGCAATACGAAAACGACGTCACAAAATCGATCGTCGAGCTTCAACAATTCCGGTCGTCCCAAAGCATCACGCTCAAATCCGGAGAGACCGTCACGCTGACCGACCTCAACCCGGGAATCAACACGTGGTTCCTGATGTCGGTTTCCGGCAAGAACGGACGGAAAACCGAAGTTTACCATATCGAGAACGCGGACCCGGAAAACCAGACCCTGAGTTTGGCGCATGATCCGGCGTTTTATCTGGCGATCGATGGCGGGCGCAGCCCCTACCGGTGCATCCCGTGGGGCGGGGCGGGGTCTCCGCTGGTGCGGGCGCAGGAAACGGGGCTGCCCTTCGCGCCGTTCTGTGGTGGTCGCCTCTATATGCGCAACAAAGTCAAAGGGTTCCGCACGACGCTGGAGGCCACCAGCCAGTTCCTGCGCGACAACGTGTGGCTGGGTGAAAATATCGTCGGTTTCGTCAAGGATACCTTCTTCAGGGATGCCGAGTTCAAGACCAGCGAGGAGTTGGACGCAGACAAAAGCGGTCTGGAACCCCCGGGGCTGATCAAGGCCCGGTTGGACAAGTCTCCTGTGGTGCGCTCGTATTTCGGTTTGCAGCTGGATGGGGTCGCGGACCGGCGGATCACCATGGGGGCGTGGTATCCGGTCACGGATCTTCCGGGGGTGTTCGCAACGACGCTTCAACCGAAATTCATTGCCCGTGACATTCTGAGGGACGGCGGCACAGCGCGGCGGCTGGATGCGATTGAAGGGCGGGCGCTGGCTTTTCTGGTTGCGTTCGATCTGACGAAATATTCTATCGGCTACGAGGTCGGTACGGATCACCCGAGGCTGGACTGGTCCTCGCGCCCTTCGGGTGCCGGGCGGAACTGGAAAACGCCGGGTCCGGATGGCGTCGCTTCGCCGTTGCCGATAAAGAATATGGGGATGGTCAGCCCAAGGGTTGCCGCCCGGATCGTTGCCACCTTTACGGGTGGTTTCAAGCGCGACCACGGCGCATTTCGCTATGGCCCTTATGCGACCGAAAACCACGGAACGCATTACGGGTTCATCGTCCATGGCGTGGTGGAGAGCAAGCTGCAACCCAATCTCGCCACGTTATACGTCCTGAAGGACGGTTCGATCGGCATGAAAACCTGGACGCGGGAAGATGACAAGATGTTGCCCAATATCCGGTTTGCGCGGCAAAACGGCGTTGCACTGGTTGAAAAGGATTCAGAAACCGGGCTGTCGATGCCGGGGCCCTTGGTGCCGCACTGGGGCGCGGGCAACTGGTCGGGATCGGCCAAGGCCGAGTTGCGCACCCTTCGCGCGGGGGCCTGTTTGCGCGAAGCGGACGGAAAGCAGTTCCTGATCTACGGCTATTTCTCGACCGCGACGCCGTCAGCAATGGCGCGGACATTTCAGGCGTTTTCGTGCGATTACGCGATGCTCAACGACATGAACGCACCGGAGCATACCTATTCGGCCGTCTACGTGCGAAAGAACGGGGCGCTTCAGACCCAGCATTTGCTGTCCGGGATGGCGGTATTCGACAAGAAACTCAGGGACGGTTCGCGCAGCCCGAGGTTCGTCGGGTTCGCGGACAACCGCGATTTCTTTTACCTGACGCGGCGGGAGAACGCGGAATGAACGCCGCTGCGCGACGTGTTCTGCTGCTGATATTGTCATGCGTTCTGGCGACCGGGACGACCCAGGCGCAGAGCCTGAGCGCTCAGAACGAAAAGATGTTGCAAGACATAAAGCGGGTCCATCGTCTGAGCGACGCGCGGATCAGCGCGATCCGCAAGATCCTGAACCGCTCGGGGATTGCGGGGCAGGGGAACCCGGCGATCACGCGCCATCCGATGACGAAGGCGCAGTGCCGGTCGCAATCCGGGCAGGGTTTCGCAAACGCGCGGTTCGAAAGGATATGCGGGGCCAAATACATGGCGCCGCTATACGACCCGGCGACCCAACGGGCCGAAGACGCCAGCGCCTGTATCGACCAGTTCGAATACCCGAATATCCCGTGTTCCTATCCGGTCGTGTGGGTCAAGGCGTCCGAGGCGGCCTCGATCTGCGATGCGCAAGGCAAGCGGTTGTGCGATGCCCATGAATGGGAGGGGGCCTGTCAGGGGGCGCTGGGTCCGGCGGATTATCGTTTCGATCTGGCCAAGGGGGCGGGGTCGTCGGGCGCGGTCAGCCGGATGCGGGCCGCTCATAACGCAAAATATACGGGCTCAAAGCGCTGGAGTTATGGTCCGAATTACAAAAGGGGGATTTGCGGCGCCAACAGCCAGAAAAGCCCGACCTGCCCGGGTGGCAGCTTTGGGCGGTGTGGATCGAACACCTACCCGGTCGGCGCCTTTTCATCATGCGTCAGTCCGCTTGGCGTTTATGACCTCAACGGGAACGCGGCGGAGCACATGAACCTGCCGCTTTCCCCCGATCAGATGGCCAGCGCCGGCAGCCGGAAACTGGGGGTGACCGAAATGAAAGGCAGCTGGTTCATTTTCGACAAGTACCGGGCCCACCCGGACTGGTGTCGCTGGCGCGCGCCTTTCTGGCATGGCGCACGCGTCCGCAGCCCGGCAAGCCACGCAAATTACCACCTGGGATTTCGCTGTTGTAAGAGTTTGAACTGAGCGCGGGGCTCAAACCAACGGCCGTTTTCGTTGACCCTTGTTGCGTGGCTGAGAAAGACCGGAGATGGCCTGAAAGGGAGGTTGAGGTTTGCCTCGGGCCGGTTAACAGGCGCCAAAAAGCACCCCGGCGGGCTGGCGCTCTCGCTGATGTCGCGCATCCCGCCCCGTTCGTTCGAACTTTGCTGGGATAAAGTGCCCCCGGACCGGCGTTGCAAGCGCCACCCCACGGGCAGGCGCTGGGCCGTGCGGGGATGGATTGAACCGGGCCAA
>CAYXNM010000058.1:0-16444 GCA_964466385.1 uncultured Rhodobacter sp.
GCGCGTACATTCTGTTCGTCAAGCGTGACCGGATTGCCGCCACAGCTTGGGTCGTCAAGGGCCATTGCGGTCAGGTCTTCGACCCTGTCCGTCGCGATGCCCATGTCGGACAAGCGGTCAGGCACGGATAATTCTTTCCGGATATCAAGGACATAATCATAAAACCCACGATAGCCCCCCGATATTCCAAGATAACCGGCGGCCTGGGAAAGGCGCCCTTCGACCTCCGTTCGATTGAGCCTGAGAACCGCCGGCATCACGACGGCGTTCGTCATGCCGTGGTGGGTGTTGTAGACGGCCCCAATAGGGTGCGAGATGGCGTGGATGGCCCCCAACCCTTTTTGAAATGCCGTGGCCCCCATCATGGCTGCCGACATCATATGGGCCCGCGCTGTCAGGTTATCGCCGTTCTTGTAGGCTTCTGGCAGATTTTCACGCACAAGGCGCATCCCTTCCAGCGCGATGCCCTGGCTCATGGGGTGGTAATGTGGTGAACAGAACGCCTCCAGACAATGGGCGAACGCGTCCATCCCGGTTCCTGCCGTGATGATGCGCGGCATTCCCACGGTCAGTTCGGGGTCGCAAATAACGACGCTGGGCAGAACTTTGGGGTGGAAAATGATCTTTTTGACGTGGGTTTCACTATTGGTGATGACACTCGCGCGCCCAACTTCAGACCCCGTCCCGGCCGTCGTCGGCACCGCGATAATCGGAGCGATTGCATCGCTGTTGGCGCGGGTCCACCAATCGCCGATATCCTCAAAATCCCAAAGCGGGCGCGTTTGGCCGGACATGAAGGCAACCATCTTGCCCAGATCAAGGCCCGAGCCGCCGCCAAATGCGATCACACCGTCATGTCCCCCTTCGCGGTAAACCCCAAGGCCCGCTTCAAGGTTTTTCTCGTTCGGGTTTGGATCAACGTCGGCGAACATTGCGCGCCCCAGTCCGGCACCTTCCATGATATCCCGCGTTGCGGCCGTAATCGGCAAGTCCGCAAGGCCCTTGTCGGTGACCAGCAACGGGGCGGTGATGCCCGCATCCGCACAGGCCTGAGGCAATTCGGTGATGCGGCCCGCGCCAAATTTGATCGCCGTTGGATAAGACCAGTTTCCGTAAAGTTTCATGATGTGACCTTCTTCAGATGATAGGATTTCGGACGTGTCAGGTTCTGGAACCCGATAACGGACAACGCCCCGCCGCGCCCGGTATTCTTGCACCCGGTCCAACAGATACCGGGGTCCAGATAATCCGCGCGGTTCATGAACACCGTCCCGGTTTCAATTCTTGCGCCCAAAGCCGCCGCCCGCTCGACATCCCTTGTCCAGAGCGAGGCCGTCAGCCCATAGTCGCTGTCATTCATCAGCCTGACCGCCTGATCATCGCCCGAAACCGGCATCACGCCCACGACAGGACCAAAGTTTTCCTCGCGCATCAGGCGCATCGAATGATCGACCCCGGTCAAGAGCTGCGGCATCAGATAGGCCGCGCCGTCGTCTTCGGGAAAAAGCGCCGGGTCGATATGCTGTTTGGCCCCGGCACTGACCGCCTCGGCCACCTGATCGCGCACAAGGGCCGCGAGGCGTGGTTGCGCCATCGGGCCAAGCGTTGTTGCCTCGTCCAGAGGGTTCCCCAGCTTGTATCCGGAAATGACCTTGATCGCCTTTTTCATAAACCTGTCGAAAAGCGGTGCGGCGACGTAAATCCGCTCGATCCCGCAACAGCATTGGCCGGAATTGAACATGGCCCCGTCGATCAGCGTATCGACCGCCGCGTCAAGGTCTGCATCCTCCATCACGTAACCCGGATCTTTGCCGCCCAGTTCCAATCCCAGCCCGGTGAACGTACCGGCCGATGCGCGCTCAATCCTGGCCCCCGCCCCGACCGAGCCTGTGAAATTCACGAAATTCACATGCCCGCCCGCGATCAGGTTTTCAGTCGTGGCGTGATCCAGCACGAGGTTCTGGAAAACATCATCCGGAATCCCGGCGGCATGAAACGCCTCGGCCATGCGTTCCCCCACCTGCAAGGTCTGGCTTGCGCCTTTCAAAAGCACGGTATTGCCGGCGATCAGTGCGGGCGCGACCGTGTTTATTGCCGTCATATAGGGATAGTTCCAGGGTGAGATGACAAAAACAACACCATGAGGTTCGCGCAGGATGCGCCGCCTGAAATTGCCACTGTCCTCGACTTCGATCGGCTGAAGGGCGGCCTTTGCAATGTCGGCCATGTGGAGGGCGCGCTCCTCGAACCCGCCGAATTCACCGCCATATCGCACCGGGCGACCCATTTGGTGGGCCAACTCAACCGCCATGCGGTCGGTTGTCTTGCCGACTTCAGCCACGGCTGCGCGCACCAGCGCGATGCGTTCCGCCAATGGGCGCGCCGCCCAAGCCGGTTGCGCCTGACGCGCACGCACGGCAGCCAACGTCGCCTCCTCGTCCGTCAGCGCCGGGCGTTCAAGATAAAGCGTCCCGTCAATCGGTGAGATGCATCTGATCGTGTTCGTCATATCCTGGCCCCCTGTTCCAGTGTTACGCCCTTTCAAACCCACGTGCGACTTCCCAGTCGGTGACGACGCGGTCAAATTCTTCCTGCTCCCACTCGGCCGCGCGGGTATAATGGTCAACGACGTCATCCCCCAAGGCGGCGCGCAGCATGACCGATGTGCGCAGGGTTTCTGTTGCATCGCGCAAGGTTTGTGGAATGTCGCCTGCGGCAGCATCCTCGTAGACATCGCCCGAGGTCGGTGCGGCCAGGTTCATCTTGTCCTCAAGCCCTTTGATCCCGGCGGCGATTAGGGCTGCGATTGCCAGATAGGGGTTCAAATCCGAGCCCCCAATCCGGCATTCCATCCTTACGGCCTTGGACCCCTCGCCACACAGGCGGAACCCGGCGGTGCGGTTATCAACTGACCACACTGTTTTGGTGGGGGCAAAGGTGCCTTTGACGAACCGTTTGTAGCTGTTGACGTATGGGGCGAGGAAAAACATGTACTCCGGCGAATAGGCGATCATTCCGGCGCAAAACTGTCGCATGGTTTCGGACATGCCATGTGGGGCTTTGGGATCGTGAAACGCTGCCTTGGACCCTTTCCACAACGACAGGTGGACATGGCTGGCAGACCCCACCTTGTCGTGGTGCCATTTCGGCAAAAAACTGGCCGCGCGACCCTGTTGCCAGGCGATTTCCTTGGTCGCGTGCTTGGCGATGGTGTGGTGGTCTGAACAGGCCAGCGCCTCGGCGTAGCGAATGTTCAGCTCCTCTTGCCCGGTTTCCGCTTCACCCTTGGAGTTTTCAATGGGGATACCAGCGGCGAACAGGTGGTTGCGCAAGGGCCGCATCACCGCCTCTTCCTTGGTGGTTTGCAGGATGTTGTAATCCTCGTTGTAACCTGAAATCGGCGCGAGGTTGCGAAAGCCTGACTTGCGGATGTCCTCAAAGCTGTTTTCGAACAGGAAAAATTCCAGCTCGGTCGCGGCCATGGCGGTGAAACCCAGCTTTTCCAGCCGCGCGATCTGCTTTTTCAGAATGGCACGCGGGGAATGAGGGATCGGCTGATGGGTATGGTGATCAAGGACGTCACACAGCACCATCGCGGTCCCCTCCAGCCACGGGACCAGGCGCAACGTCGTCAGATCGGGTTTCATGACATAATCACCATACCCCGCCTGCCAACTTGTCGCCGCATATCCGTCCGGCGTTGCCATCTCAAGATCGGTCGCCAGCAGGTAATTGCAGCTGTGCGTTTCCTCCCACCCGCTATCGAGGAAATTCTGCGCGTGGAACCGCTTGCCCATCAGGCGGCCCTGCATATCGACCTGACAGACCAGAACCGTGTCAATCCGCCCGTCTGCAACCTGTGAGGCGAGGGTTTCAAGTGTGAGCTTTGGGGTCATGTCGCATCCTGTTTCTAAGCATTGTCGTCGGGGTCGTCGCGGCGGTCTTCCTGAGGGTCGATGGTTTCCACCAGCCGCGTCTCGAGCAACTGGCCGTTGCGGTAAAGGATCGGGTAGGCAATCGCGGCCACCTGTGCGTTCAGGTCCTTCAACGCGCGCAGCGTTTCCAGGTGAACGTCGCTACTTTCAAAACTGGTTTCGGTCCCGGTGCGCAGGCGTTTGAGGTGTTTCTTGCGGCTCTTGCGCTCCCGCGCGGCCATTTCGGCTTTTTCTTCCATCAAGAGGCGCGCACTTTCGATATCTTCCGAAACCAGCACATTGAATGCCAGCGCCATGTTGGCCATGACCCGTTCGTGCAGCGACTGAAGTTCCCCCCAACCGGCGTCCGAGAACCTCAGGTGGCTGTTCTTTTTTTCGACCGCCAGCGGCATCAGATGTTTGCAGATGATATCCCCTGCGGTTTCCAGGTTGATCGAGTATTCGACCAGTTCGCGTATCCGGCGCGACTGGTCTTTGCCAAGGTTTTCGCGCGGGATGGATGCCACGTAACGGCGGACATCGTTGAGCGCTGTGTTGACCTCGTCATCCTTGGCACGAACGGCGTCGATCCCTTCCATATCGCCGGATCCATAATACTGCATCACCGGCCTCGCCATCATTTCAACGATCTGGCTCATGCGCAGAACCTCTCGTGTGAGGCTGGCGATCGCAAGGCCCGGACGGTGAACGACCGCACTGTCAAGAGCACTGACCGGCTTGAGATCACCGTTTTCGCCGGGGGGGGGCACGTCCCTCAGCAAAGCGGTCATTGGCGTTTCAAGCACGCCGATAAACGGCAGACTGAAGGCCAGCAGGGCCGCGTTAAAGAGAAGATGTGCAAAGACAAGCGTTTGCCCCTCGCCAACTCCCAGCCCGCCGAAGACAGCGATCAAGGGCGTGGAGCTGACCACAAGCAGAAGCAGAACCGACCCCGCCCCGCGCAGGACCAGATTCGCCAAAGGCACGCGGCGCGCGATCGTTGACATGCCGCGCGAGAGCCAGACCAGCAACAAGGCCGCGCCCAGATTCGCGCCCAGCACGACGGAAACCCCGGCCGTGACGGGCAAGACCCCGATCACGACGAACGTGACCGTCATCAATATCGCGGCAACGCTTGAATGCATGACGAAGGTGGTGGCCGCCCCGACAAGAAAGGCAGTCACGAAATCGCCTTCCAGGTAACCGGCAATCGCGGGCATGAAATTGCTGTCACGAATGGGGTGGACGGCCTCCCCGATGAACCGCAGAGACAACAGGATGAAGGCGACGCCAAGAAATATCCGCCCGACCTGATGCGGATTACGCCCCTTTGCTTTCAGGAACAGATATCCCCCAAGCGTCAGAAGGACGGGGATCAGCCATTCGGGCCTGAACGACAATAGCTGGATAACCAGGGCCGAGCCCAGATCGGCCCCGAGAACAATCGCCAGACCGCCGGTGAACGACATCACCATCGACGCAACGAAACCCGCGGCCAACAGACCCGCAGCGGTCGCGCTTTGCAGGATGATCGCCAGCACGACCCCCGCACTTGCGGTTTGCAACCGGCTGTCGCGGTGGCGCGTCACGAGGCGGCGGAAACTTGGCCCCATCAACCGTTCGATGCCGGTTTGCACCATCCTGACAGCGTAAAGCAGCAGCAGCGTCGCGCCGCTCAGATTGATCAGAAAGGCCAGCGTCGTCATGTCAATCGTCCGCCTCTTGCGGGTCCCCAAGCGATTCCAGCGCGGTTGCCAGTGTTCTCGCCAGAAACTCGGCGACAGATTTCACACCCTCCCGTGTCGCAATAAGATCGTTCCTGATCTCGATCATCACGTTGGGGATCCCGTTGCCCAACCCGTGACGCACAAGCGTGTGGGTCACGCCGTCCTGCGGGCCGTAAGGCTGGTTTTCATGCAGCGTGCACATCGACAATCGGCGCCCTTTTTCCAAGACCAGTCGCGCCAGCCTGTCGTCGGCATCAAAGAGAACGCCTATTTCGACGTTGCGCTGCTTGCCGAAAAAGACCGGCGTGAAACTATGGATCGTCACCATCGCAACAGGTGCGTTTCCCGCCAGTTTGCCCTGAATGACCGCCGCAAGTTTGCTCGAAAACACGTCATACACCTCGCGCACGCGCGCGCGTGCCTGTTCCTCTGTCAACGCACGGTTCCCCGGAATATCAAAAACCTCGCTTTTTTCGGGCATGGCCCCCTGGGCGTGGGGCGGACGGTTGCAATCATAAACCAGACGCGAAACGCGCGCGGCGACCAGAACCGCGTCCAGCGCCCCGCTCAGAGCGAGCGCAACGTCCCGCGCACCCGGATCCCACGCGACATGGCTGCTCCGCGCTGCCGTGGAAAGACCCAGCCCGCCAAGGCTTTCCGGGATGAAATCGGCGGCATGCTCGCACACGATGACAAGACCCGAACGCGCGGTCGGGTTGATGATCTCAACCGCCGGTCCGTCCTGATCCGACAGGACCGGGATACCTGAAGTCGCGCTTGTCAGCATGGTTACCCTGTTTTTTGAAAAATATTGTTCAGATTGCGGTTTGTCGTCAATATCTATTCAACGCGCAAGACCGAAAGAGGGGGATATCCCGTGAATTATATGGTAACGGGGGCATTATGGAGCAGACAGAGACCATAAGAGAGCGCATTCAGCGCCAATTCGATGACCTGACGCGTGCGGAACGCCAACTGGCAAATTCGTTGCTGGAAAACTACCCGGTGTCGGGCCTGAGCAGCATCACGCTGGTCGCCCAGGCTGCCGGTGTTTCAACCCCGACAGTCGCGCGCATGGTTCAGAAACTGGGGTTCCGCGGATTTCCCCATTTTCAGGAAACCTTGCGACAGGAGTTGAGCGCCAAGATTTCCAACCCGATCGAAAAGCACGACAGTTGGGCGGAAAACGCGCCGGACTCCCACATTCTAAACCGCTTCACAGACGCGGTCATTGAAAACCTGCGCCTGACGCTGAACCAGATCGACACCCATGAGTTTGAGAGTGTCTGTTCACTGCTGGCGAACCAGGACAGGACCATTTACGTCTCGGGCGGGCGGATAACGCGAACGCTGGCCGATTATCTTTGCACGCATCTTCAGATGCTGCGGCCGGGCGTTTCGCTGATCGGGTCTGACAAGACCGCCTGGACGACGGTTCTGTTGGACATGGAACCGGGCGATATCCTCATCATTTTTGACGTCAGGCGATACGAAAAGGGGTTGCTGAAGCTGGCCGACATGGCGGCCAGGACCGGGGTGGAGATTGTCCTTTTCACCGACCAGTGGGGATCACCCATATCCAAACGTGCGGATTACCGGTTCAACGCAAGAATCGAAGTGCCCTCGGCCTGGGATTCATCGGCCGTGACGCTGCTCCTGCTCGAAGCGATCGTCGCAGGCGTTCAGGAACAGGACTGGCCGGGTGCCAAAACGCGCGTTCAGGCGCTGGAGGAATTGTTCAACCAGACGCGTCTGTTCCGGAAATTCAAATAGCGGCGGCGGTCGGGTTATCCCGAAAAGTGCTGGAAATCCACCGACCGCGACACCTGATAATGTGACTTGGCCAGCCATTCCGGCCGAATTTCCACGCCCCATCCGGGTGCATCCGTAACCGTGGCGCGGCCATTCACGATTTTGTAAGGGTCGGACGTGAACAATTCTTGCTGCCACGGGTAATAATCGGCCCCCTCGATCGCGAATTCAAGATACTGCCCCGCATTGGGAATGGCGCGCAAAAGGTGCATCGTGAAAAGGGTCACCATCGACAGGTTCGCGCAATGGGGCGTGACCGGCACGCCGGCGCGTGCGGCCATTTCGACAACACGCAATGTCCGGCTGATCCCGCCAAGATAAAGGATGTCGGGTTGGGCAACGTCGATGACGTCCATGTCCAGCATGTGTTGCCAGGTTGGCAGGTCACAGTCCTGCTCGCCCCCGGTAATGGCAATATCAAGCGCTTCGCGCACGGCCTTGGTTTGCGCGAATTCCCAATAGGGACAGGGTTCTTCGTAGTGGCAATAGGCGTTGTCTTGCAGAATATGGCCAACCTCGATGGCGCGTTCCGGCGAATAACAGGAATTCGCATCAACCAGCAGATCGACATCCGCGCCCAATTCGCGCCGGATGAGGGGTATGATTTCCTCGGTGCGTCCGGGCCATTCATCCCGGTCACGGCCCACTTCGGCGCCTGCGCGAACCTTGAACGCGTCAAATCCCCATGCGTCGCGCAGTTTCTTCAGACGATCCGCCTCGTCCCTTGGGGTAATGTCGCGTTTCATCGAGGACGCATAGGTTCTGAGACCGCCTGCACTGCCCCCCAACAGTTCAGCCACCGGTTTTTGCGCATGTTGCCCGCGCAAATCCCAGATCGCCGTGTCCACGCCACCCATGGCCCGGCGCAGGTAAGAGCCGGGGAATTTGTGTTCCCGCTCGGTCACGAGATCCAGAAGGTCATCAAGGTCGTCGCAGGGTTTTCCCAGCACCCAGGGCGCCACCTGCCGGTGAACCACCTGACAGGTAATATCGGAATGATACGTCGACACCTGCCCCCAGCCCCGTGCGCCCGTTTCGTCCGTCACCCTCACGAATCCCACGTCCGGGGTCGTGAATGTTTCGATGCTTTCCAGTATCATTGGCTGTAATCCTTCAGAATGATGTCGGCGGCCTTTTCTCCGACCATGATCGAGGGCGCGTTGATGTTTCCCGACGTGATGTTTGGAAATACGCTGGCATCGGCCACGCGCAACCCCTCGATACCATGCAGCTTCAGTCTCGGACTGACCACCGAATCCCTGCGATCCGTTCCCATGCGGCAGGTTCCGCAGGGATGGAACACGGTCCAGCTGGTCTCTCTGATATAATTTTCGATTTCATCATCGGTTTTCACACCCGGCCCCGGAACGAATTCGCTTTTTATCACACTTTGCAGGGCCGCCGTCCCGGTCAGGCGTCGCAACAGACGAAACCCGCTCAGAAGTTGGCCAACGTCATGTGCCGTGGCAAGATAGTTGGGTTGGATCAGGGGCGCGTCGTCGGGGCTGGCGGATCGCAGCCCGATCCGGCCCGTGCTGGTCGGGCGACACTGGCTGGCCCCCAACAGAAATCCCGCGAAAGGGTCGGGGCGCAACATGGGCCGTTTCCCCTGTGGTGCGCGCGTATAACTGACAGGTGAAAAGTAAAGCTGCATGTCGGGCCGCGCAAGCCCATCGCGGCTGCGCGCGAACCCGCCGGCTTGATTGATGCTGAGCGACAGCGGACCCGTGCGCGTGAGCAGATACTGCACCCCCGCGCGCACGCGACCCGGCCAGGGACGGAGGATCTGGTTGAGCGTGGGGACCTGCGACTTGAGGTAAACATCAAACCCCAGGTGATCCTGCAGGTTTTGGCCCACATTGGGAGCATCAAGAACAACGTCAATTCCAAGCCTGCCCAGTTCAGCAGCGTCGCCAATGCCGGACAGTTGCAGTATCTGGGGCGAATTGACGGCCCCCGCGGACAGGATCACTTCGCGACCCGCGCGCGCGACATGATCCCGGCCCTTTCGCCGGAACTTGACGCCGGTTGCGCGCACGCCGTCAAATGTCAGTCCGGTGACGTGGGCATGCAGTATCACGCGAACGTTCGGCCGTTTCATGGCCGGGCGCAAATAGCAGCGCGCAGTCGAGGCACGAATGCCGTCCCTGGTGTTGATCTGGTAAATCGAGGCCCCCTCGAAATCACGCCCGTTATAGTCATGGTTGGGGGCAATCCCGGCTTGCTGCGCTGCCGCGAGATAGGTTTGGCAAAGGGGGTGAACCTGGTTGGTGATATCCGCAACACTCAAAGGCCCGTCGCCACCGCGAAAGGCGTCTGCACCGCGGGACCATTTCTCCATCCGCCTGAAGACAGGGGCGACGTCGTGCCAGCCCCAACCCTTGGCCCCTGCGGTGCGCCAGTCGTCGAAATCCTGGGGATTTCCACGCACATACACCATCGCGTTGATTGCACTTGAGCCGCCCATGACCTTGCCGCGTGGCCAATACGAAGTGCGCCCGCCCAGCGCCGGAACGGGTTCCGTCGTGTATTTCCAGTTGATCCGCTTATCGTAATACGCCTTGCCATATCCGATCGGCATCTGGATCCAAAGTCGCCGGTCGGTGCCTCCCGCCTCCAGCACCAGGACGCTGTAACGACCGTTTTGGCTAAGGCGATAGGCCAGCGCGGATCCAGCCGAGCCTGCCCCGACGATGACGAAATCATAAACGTCCGGCCCGAAATCCCGCAGCGATCCTTGGCGTTCCAGATCCGCCGCCTTAACCGCTGACCGGTTCTTCGGCCAGTTCGCGCCAGCGGTGGCAGGCCACTTCGTGACCCTTGTCGGAACTTTCAAGGTTGGGCTCTTCCTTGCGGCAACGATCGATTGCAAACGGGCAGCGCGTGTTGAAACTGCACCCCGACGGCGGGTTCGTCGGAGAAGGAATCTCCCCTTCGAGTTTTTGCGCGGATCCCCGATCGTCCGGGTCAAGCGAGGGGATCGCCGACAGGAGCGCCTTTGTATAAGGATGCCGCGAGGCGCCAAAAAGATCGCGCGTCGGGGCGGTTTCGACCAATCGGCCAAGATACATCACGGCCACATGGTCGCAGATATGGGCAACGACGCTGAGGTCGTGGCTGATGAACAGAAAGGTCAGCCCCATTTCCGTCTGGATCGATTTCAAGAGGTTCAGGACGTCCGCCTGAATGGACACATCAAGGGCGGCAACACTTTCGTCGGCGACCACGAATTGCGGGCCGGAAACCAAAGCGCGCGCGATTGAAATGCGCTGTCGCTGGCCGCCGGAAAACGCATGCGGGAACCGGCGCAGATGCTCCAGGTTGAGCCGGCATTTGGCGGCAATTTCACGAACGCGCTCATCGGTTTCCTCGCGTGAGTCGGTCAAACCCATGACCTCCAGCGGCTCGGCAATAATGTCGCGAACCGTCATGCGCGGGCTGAGTGCTGCGTAGGGATCCTGAAAGATCAACTGCGCGCGTGTGCGATAATCCTTGAGTTCCCGATCCCCAAGGCCGGTCAGGTCGTATTGAACCTCGCCGTCGTCATAAGTGACACTGCCCCGCGTGATGGGGGCTGCTCGCAGCAGCGCGCGGCCAAGTGTCGTCTTGCCCGACCCGGATTCGCCCACCAGTCCAAAGAAATTGCCGCGTTCAATGTCGATATTGACCCCTTCCACCGCACGAACGACGGGCTTTGGGCCGATCAATCCCCCGCGCAACGGGTAGTGAACCGACAAGTTCCGGGCTGAAATCAAGGGTTTGGTTGTCATGCGGCCTGCCCCTCTTTGTCCGCCAGATGGCACGCGACGCTGTGGACGTCGTTGAGCATTCTGAACGTGGGGATCTCGGTCTGACAACGCCCGGCGATGGCCTCTGAACATCGGGTGCTGAACACACAGCCCGACGGTCGTTCAAGCGGTGAGGGAATATCCCCGGGCACCGGTTGCAGCGGAGACTCCAGATCGTGAAGGTCGGGAAGGGCAGCCAGCAATCCGCGGGTATAAGGGTGCGCCGGCGTGCGGATCACTTCGCGAACGGGGCCCTGTTCGACGATCCGCCCCAGATACATGACCGCAACCTTGTCGGCGGTTTGTGCAATGACGCCAAGATCGTGGGTAATGAAAATGATGCCCATCCCGAATTCCCCGACAAGGTCTTTCATCAGGTCGATCACTTGCGCCTGAATGGTCACATCAAGCGCGGTTGTCGGTTCGTCCGCGATCAGCAGCTTGGGGCTGGTGGACAGGGCCATGGCGATCATCGCGCGCTGGCGCATGCCTCCTGACAGCTCGAACGCGAATTGCCTGAACCGTTTGGGGGCATCGGAAATCCCCACCCTCTCCAGCATTTCGATCGAAACCTCGCGCGCGCGCTTCTTGGTCATGTCGGTATGGATCAGCAATTGCTCGACCATCTGATCGCCGATGGAAATGGCAGGGGCGAAACTGGCCATCGGTTCCTGAAAGATCATCGAAATCGCGCCACCGCGCACGACCTGCATCTCCAGGTTGGTCTTGAGCGACATGATATCGACCTGCCCGCTTTCAAGATGGAGCGCAATGCGCGTTTCCCCGGAATAATGCGCATTTCGCGGGTTCAGCTTCATCAGCGACTTGGCCGTCACCGACTTGCCCGAGCCGCTTTCCCCAACAAGGCCCATGACCTCGCCCGCGTTGAGCGAGAAAGAGACGTTGTCAACCGCGGTGATCCTGCCTTCGTCGGTATCGAACTGAAGCGTCAGGTTTTCCACATCCAAAAGGTTCGTCATTTCTTGGTGTCCGAATAAGGGTCTGCCGCGTCCCTCAATCCGTCTCCGACGAAGACGAACGCCAGAACCAGCGTGATGAAAAAGATCACGGGGATAAAGTACCACTGGTAGTTCAACAAGACATCGGCGCTGGTGACGTTCTGAAGCATCACGCCCAGCGAATTGACCGGGTCCTTCAGCCCAAGCCCGATAAACGAGAGCGCGGTTTCACTGAGCACCATGTAGGGAAAGGAAATCACCAGATCGACGATGATGTAGCTTGTAAAACTGGGCAGCAGGTGTTTGCGGATAATATGCGGGGCCGAGGCACCGCAAAGCTGCGCGGCCAGCACATATTCCTGATTTCGTTCGGTCAGAAGATGCGTTCGCACGCGCCGCGCAAGCGTCGGCCAGCCGATGAATCCAAGGATCATGGAGATGAAGAAAAAGCGTGCCTCCGCACTCCACTCGCTGGGGATGAATGCAGACAGGGCCATGAACAACGGGATGGCCGGGATGGTTCGTACCGCGTCGGTCATCATCTGAAGCACCGAATCGATCCATCCGCCGTAATACCCCGATGTCCCCCCGATGATCAGCGCCAGAACGAACGCGATCATGACCCCGATCGTTCCCACGGCCAGCGACGTGTTGATGGCGTGAAACGTCCGCGAGAATATGTCCTTGCCCGAAAAATCCGTCCCGAACAGGTGAACCTTACCGCTTTCCACGCCAAACAGATGGGTCTGGAATTTCATCCCGAACAGTTTGTAATCGTCCCCTTGGGGAAGAAAGGTCAGGTAACGCCGCGCTTCGCGGTCCACGGTCGTAACCCACCTGAAATTCGTCTTGATCGAGCGTTCGCGCGAAGACGTGTAGACAAACGGCTGAAACGAAAACCCGTTTTCATCCCAGAATTTCGGGATCTGCGGCGCACCGTTCTGGTATTCATTGTCCCGCCCTGCAATCGTGGGATCATAAGGCGTCAGGAAAGGCGCGAACAGGCCCGACAGGACAAGAAAAACCAGAACCCACGCCCCGACCATCGCCGCCTTTTGTTTCTTGAAGCGTGTCCAGATCAATTGGCCCTGCGAGGCGGTAAAATACGCCTCCTTCAGCTTTTGATCAACGTTGGGGTCCACCGGGGTCGCGTCGCTCATGTCATCATCCCAGAATACTGCGACGAACGCGCGGGTCCGTCAGGGCCAGCAGGATGTCGGTCAAGAAATTCAGACCGACGATACTGGCGGTCAGAAGGAAAATGATCGCACCGGCAAGCTGTTGGTCGTTTGAACGCGCCAGCGCATCGATCATGAGGCTGCCCGCCTCGGTCAGCGTCAGGATCAGGGCCACGATCGGCAACTCGTTGAAAATCCGGTTCAGGTCGAAGCCAAGGCTGTTGATGATCGGACCGAGCGCATGGCGTGCAGGATACCGCCAGAGCAATCGCCGCCCGGCAACACCCCGCGCGGCCGCTGCGGTCACATAAAGCTTGCCGATTTCGTCGGACATCAGCGCCCGCACCGTCTGAATGGCAAAGGCCGTTGCGGACCAGCCGAGAATAAAGACGGGCAGCCACGCACGCGACAGAAAATCCATTACGCGCGCATAAGACCAGGCGGCATCCCGGAATTCCTTTGAGAATAATCCGGTCAGACTGTCGCCAAAAACCACGGTCGAGAACAGCATGATCATCAGCGCCAGCAGGAAATTCGGCAGCGCAAGCCCCAGATAGCTGACCAGACGCAGGCTGTTGTTCAGCGTCGGGCTGTTGGATGTCGCTGATATTATTCCCACAGGGATGGCGACCGCGTAGGCAAACGCGAGGGACGTCAGGCATATCCCAAGGGATATCCAGAATTTTTCGCCCAGAAGGCGGCTGATATTCAGGCGCAGGATGCAGCTGTCGCCAAAGTCTCCCTGAAAGGCGCGTGTGATCCAGGTCACCCAGCGTGTCACGAAAGGTTTGTCCAGCCCCAGACGGACCCGCTCGGCATCAATATCCGCCACGGAAATGACGCTGCCTTGGGTGTTCTTGAAGGCCAGATAACGCTCGGCGCAATCGCCGGGCACCAATTCCATCAGGGAAAAAACGATGAACGACACGATGACCAGTGTGATCACGGCCATCAAGGCGCGGATCAGTACAAATCTGGCGAAAAGATACATCGTGCCCCACCCGGTCTGGCATGCGCCCGCATGGCCGGGGTGCTGTGCCGCTAGTTTCTTCAGTGGCGGGCAGGATCAACCCGCCCGCCACAATATCAGGAGCCTAACAGGTCAGGCTTATTCGTCAAACCACCATTGCGACGGCCGATACGGATAGGTCCTGTAGTATTCGTAGGACGCCGTTTTGAACGTGTGATAGTTCTTCAGCTCGTTGCGGTGATAGATCGGCGAAGGCGCTTGCACGGTCCCGATGAACATCAGGTTGCCGGTCATAGCCTCGACCATTTTTGCACCAAGCGCGTTTGCCTCGTCAGACCCGGAAGGGGCCGATTGGAACGCATCAACCGTGTCGGCAAGGTCAAACACCCATTGCGGGGGTTTGACGCCAGAAGCGCCATCGCTGTCGATGTATTCGCCCCACAGAACGCCGGTACGGTGACCAAAGTAGTTCTCAAACGGCGGCTTCCACAATTCGGCTGTCCCTTGAACGATCGCGATCGGCTGGCCTTTTTCCCACATGCCAACGTCAAGCTGGTTTGAGGATTGCGCCGAGCGGTATTCATCCGGGGTCACTTCCTTGACCGTCGTCTGAATGCCCACATCCGACCAGTACTGACCTGTCAGTTCAACGACCTGACCAGGAAGACCCTGTGCCGAGAACTGCATGTTCAGGACCAGCTTGTCGCCGTTCGGCAATTCGCGGAACCCGTCGCCATTGGTGTCTTTCATGCCGATTTCATCCAGCAACGCCTTGGCGCCGGCAGGATCGTAACTGGCGGCATAGCTCAACCATTTGTCATCGACAAAGCTTGGGGTTGGTGAAAAGCCGACATACTGTTTCGGCACACCTTGCCCAAAGAAGGCAACCTGGTTCATCTCGTCGCGGTTGATCGCGATCGACATGGCGGTGCGGAACTTGAGATCGCCGAACACCTTACGCTTTTCAGGATCCTCGGACGTTACGTTGAACGAGAATGCCGGCATCGCGATTGTCGGCTTCAGATCGACCGTGAAGTTGCCTTTGTCCTGGTTTTCCAGCAACAACGGAGCAGACGGAAGGCCAAGGGATTGCGCCTTGTAGTCGGCCTCGGCGTTGACCAGCTTCAGAATACGAACCTCGTTTTCGTTGGCATAAATCTCATCCATTTCGTTGATGTAGGGCAATTGGTTGCCCGCAGTATCAACCTGGAAGAAATAAGGGTTCGCAACAAAGTGGCGGCCCTCGGTCGTTTCCTTGACGTCGATATGGCTTTCCAGCGATGGCATGGCATCCTTTGGCAGGTTTGCCACCTTGTCCGGGCTGTTCAGCATGGGCGAACCCGTGTCTGTCCAGTCCGAAGACCCGTAATAGGCCTTGATGAGCGCATAGCCGTTTTCAAATCCAAGCGACTGGGCCAATGTGTCCGCATCCGGGTTGATCGCCGGGTGGTACTGGCCAAGGAAATGCTTGGGCTGGAAGGGTTGTGCGTAGATCGTTGCAAACGTTGCCAACAGGCCCGGTTTCGGTGCGGGCAGGTTGAAGATGACTGTTTGCGCATCCGGTGTGTCAACCGTCATCGGCTCGCCCGCGACAAGGGCGTAATCCTTGGGCTTGGAGAACACGTTCGGATCGAGCGTCAGGTTGTCGTACCAGAACTTGACGTCAGCCGAGGTGAACGGCGCGCCGTCCGACCATTTGTGACCCTTGCGCAGATGCATGGTCAATTGCGTGAAATCGTCGTTCCACGCCCAGTCCTTGGCGACATTGGGCACGATCGTCTGCAAGTCGTCCGAATAGCGGACAAGGTTCACGTGACGGATCGACAAGAAGTCGGATGTGCCGGCTTCTGGCGCGTTGGAAAGCGCATCGAAAGTACCGCCGTATGCACCGATCGAGTCGTAAGGCGCCACCACCAGAGGTTCATCCGGCAGACGATCAGCAACCGCGGGCAAATCGCCGTTTCCGCGAATGCGCGCATTCATCTCGGCCATTGCGGGATTGCCGGAAAACTCCATCGTGCAGCCGGCAAGCGACTGGAATTCGGACAGTTCGTACTGCTGGGGATAAGCCCCGGCACCTACGCCCTGCGGGTCGG
>CAYXNM010000059.1:0-16380 GCA_964466385.1 uncultured Rhodobacter sp.
GCGGGCGCCACCCCACGGGCAGGCGCAGGGCCGTGCGGGGATGGATTGAACCGGGCAAACCTCAACGTCCCCTTAAAGCCGTCGCACACAATTCGGAGGGTCGGTCAGCCGGGCCAAGGATATCAGGCGTTTTTGTCATCTTCCGACAATATCCCAAGGCCGCGCAGATAGACGCCGATCCCGCTTTCCAGCAGGTCTTCGGGGGAAAAGGGCGCCCGTGCACCCGGTTCACCGCGGGCGAAAAGCTCGACCACGCCGTGGCTCATGGCCCAGATATGCTGCGTGACCATGGTCGGGGGCGGGCGGCGATCGGGTGGCAGATGCGCCATCAGTTCCTCGGTCGCCTTGGACAGAACGGACATCGCCCGGTTGGACGCCTGCGCCAGCGACGGGTCGCTGTTGATCCTCAGACCGCTTTCAAACATCGCGATGTAATGGCCCGGATGCTTGCGCGCAAAGGCCAGATAGGCACGCCCCGTCGCCTCGAACGAGGCCAGCGCCGAGGGTGCCCCTTTCCGATAGGCGAATTGCATCAGATCGGCGAATATTTCAAAACCCTGCCGTGCACATTCCGCAATGATGTCTTCCTTGCCCGAAAAGTGGCGGTACGGCGCGGCCGGCGAGACCCCTGCGGCCTTTGCCGCCTCGGCCATGGTGAAGCCTTGCGGGCCGCGTTCCTGCAAGAGCTTCAGGGTCGCGCCGACCAGGGCCTGCCTCAGATTGCCATGGTGGTATCCGCGTTTATGCATGCCAAAGATCCGGTCCGCCGGCGATCCCGGGGTCGGGCCTCCTGGCAAATTCCGGGTTCCTGCCGGTGTAGTCGAACTGGCAAAGGACGGCACGGATGGCGGCAACCCGCGCGCGGCGCTTGTCGTCCGCCCGGATGACAGTCCAGGGTGCGGTTTCGCTGTGGGTCATGTCCAGTGTTTCGCCGATGGCGCGGGAATAGTCGTTCCATTTTGTCAGCCCGGCGACGTCGATGGACGAAAGTTTCCACTGTTTCAGGGGATCGCTTTCACGTTTGAGAAACCGGCGGAGTTGTTCGGCGCGACCCACGTTCAGCCAGATCTTGACCAGATGGATACCATCCTTGACCAGCATCTTTTCAAACGGGGTGACCTGATCGAAGAACCGTGCGCGTTCTTCGTCGGTACAGAACCCAAAGACGTTTTCGATCACGCCGCGATTGTACCACGAGCGATCAAAGAACACGATTTCGCCCCGCGCGGGCAGGTGGTGGATGTAGCGCTGAAAATACCATTGCCCGGTCTCGCGGTCCGAAGGCTTTGAAAGGGCCACGACTTTTGCCGACCGGGGATTGAGAAACTCGCGAAAGCGTTTGATCGTACCACCCTTGCCAGCGGCATCGCGGCCTTCAAAGACAATTGCGATGCGTTGGCCGCTTTCGCGTGCCCAGGACTGGAGTTTGACAAGTTCGATCTGAAGGCCATAAAGACACGCCTCGTAGGTCTTGGCATTCCACCGTTCAGGATAAGGAAAACCCGGCGTCAGAATGTCGTTCCTGCCTGCCGATTTGATGGTCGCGCGCATGTCCGGCGAAATATCTTCGTCAAAAAACCGGCTGATCTCACCATCAAAGGGCAGTTGCATCAAATTCTCCTTGGGCCAAAGCGATCAGGGTTGCGGTGCAGTCAACCCCACGCGTTGATGAACCCGGTCGATGGCGGCGATGACTTCCTTGATATTGGTATGATGGGGCATATGTCCAACCCCGTCCAGCACGGTGACGTTGATGCCCTTGATCTGACCGGCCAGGATTTTCGTGTGGATTTCGTAAGGGACGATCGTGTCGCCGGTCCCGTGGATCGCCTCAACCGGGATGGCAATCTCGCTGTAGTGGGGGACCAGTTCGCGGATCTGCGCCTTGAGCGCTGCCACCTGCAACCCGTTGGCGCGTTGCGTCGCGCGGCGCAGCGTAAGACCTGTCCCGACATAATCAGCGTATCCTTTGGTGATGGGCTGGGGCGCGAATATTTCCGCAAGCGACTGCGCCACCACCGAATTGGGCGGAAAAGCCGAGACCAGCAACCGAAAGACCGGCCCGCTCAACGGATTGACGTTGAGCTTGTAGGTCGTTCCCAAGGGTGTCGACCAGACATTAGAAGGTGCCGAAACCAGCACGAGCCCGGCAACCATGTCCGGTTGCTCAACCGTCCAGTCAAGTGCGACCGAACCGCCGAAACTTTGCCCCAGAAGGTAAATCCGATCGTACCCCAGCTTTCGCACGGCCGCTGCCAGCAGGGCGGATTGCTCACTCAGGGTTGCGCCCTTGTGCCCAATGGGGGGCGTATAGCCCAGGCCGGGCCGGTCGACGCTGATGACGGTGAAGCGATCCGCAAGCCGACCCGACAGCTTGAACGTCATGTCCCGCAGGTTTCCGCTGGCCCCGTGAATCAGCACGATCGGAGGGCCGGACCCCTCAACCGTCAGATGTACCCTTGTTCCCATGACCTCAACGAACGTCCCCAATGGGGGGGACTTGGCTTCGGCCGCAGCTTCGTTGCGGTTGGCCCGCAGGAACATCCAAAGCGTCAGCGCGACCAGGATCAGGAGGAGTGCCAGAATCCACTTCATCTTTGTTCACCAATTTCTTCGATCTTGTAAGGCGTCGTCTGGTAAATCTGATTGATCCAGTTGCCATAGAGCAAATGACCATGGCTGCGCCAACGGTTTTCCGGCGGATTGTTCGGATTATCGTCCGGATAATAGTTGACGGGAACATTGATGGCCGTGCCTTGGGCGACGTCCCGATCATATTCCTCTTTCAGGGTCTGGCTGTCATATTCGAAATGGTTGAAGATATAGAGCGCGCGGTGCGCCCTGTCTTCGACCAGACAGGGGCCGACGTCATCTGACCCCAACAGGACATCCAGACCCTTGGCCGCATCGATTTCATCCCTGCGCATTTCGGTCCATCGGCTGACGGGGATGACGAAATCGTCCGAAAACCCGTTGAGATAGGGCGAGGCGGGCGCTTCGTTCTGGTGGCGAAAACAGCCAAATGCCTTGTGGTCCAGCATATGTTTTTGCACGCCGTGAAAGTGGTTGATCATGGCCATCCCGCCCCAACAGACCCCAAAGGTCGAATGCACGTTGGTCTGGGTCCAGTCCATGACCTCTTTCATCTCTTCCCAGTAATTCACATCTTCGAACTCCAGATGCTCGATGGGAGCGCCGGTTATGATCAGCCCGTCAAGCTTGCGCGCCTTGACGCTTTGAAACGACTGGTAAAACGAATCCATATGGACAGCCGAGGTGTTACGCGACCGGTGCCCGGTCATGCGGATCAACGTCAGTTCGATCTGCAACGGTGTCGCGCCAACCAGGCGCGAAAACTGGGTTTCGGTCTGGATCTTCTTGGGCATCAGGTTCAAGAGTCCGATCTGAAGGGGCCGGATATCCTGCCGCGCGGCCTGAGCGTCCGACATCACCATGACGCCCTCGTCGCGGAGGATGTCAAAAGCGGGCAGGTTTGCGGGTATCTTGATCGGCATGGGTTCTTCTTGGGTTGGACAAGGGCGGGGTTAAGGCTTCAAACGGTGTCAAGCGCACGAGAGATCATGCTGTCAAGGTCCGCGCAATCCCGGACCCCGGCAATATCGCGGGCGCTGACGGTGACGCCCCAGTTCCGGGCGATCGACCGATAGATCGGCAAACGATGATCCAGGCACTGGCGATAAGCCCAGACCATGAACGCATCCGGATTGGTTCCGGCGTGATCCTGTTCGTTTTCGTGCCCATAACGCGACCACAGATCGTCCAGAAAAGCCGCGCCAAAATACATGGGCTTGGGGGCGGCGGAAAAGCGTTTGACCAGTTCTTCGGCGTGATCTTCGTCGCCCTTGATCCAGACCAGCAGCAGGTTGTCCGAAAGGGTCGACAGGACCGGATCGGACGGATCGTCCGGGTCGACGACTTCACAGATCGACCCGCCGGAATCACAGACGAAATGGTCGTACCCGTAAAGCGCCTGCGCGCGATCGATGAAATAAGGTGTGTCCAGCAGTGCGGAAATCTCGGCCTGTCGGTGTTGTTCCTGGCGTTTCTTGTATTCACCAAAAGATATCCCACCCCGTGCCGGATCGCCAGGTTTGCCCATGTAGGTCGAGAGCGGCGCAAGGTTGTCAAAAGTGATGTTGGAGCCGATGTAGATTGAATCGCCGCGCAGCAGATCGCGCAGAAAAGGGGTGCGCATCGCCTCGGCCTTGAAATTGTCCACGATGTGTTCCCCCATGTAGCGCGTGCCGATGCGGTAATCGACCGAGTAGTGAAACCAGTTTCCGGTTTCG
Source organism: uncultured Rhodobacter sp. (assembly GCA_964466385.1). GTDB lineage: Bacteria > Pseudomonadota > Alphaproteobacteria > Rhodobacterales > Rhodobacteraceae > UBA5972. The sequence goes on from CAYXNM010000059.1 coordinate 4,311, forward strand.
CGCAGGATGTTGGAGACATGGGTTTTCCCAAGCCCAGACATGCCAAAAAACAGAACGCGCCTGTTGCTGGAGGCCTGCCATTCGCCCGAGGTTTGGTAATACATCGACACATTCCGGTTTTTCGTCATTCTGTTCGCGCGGTTTAGCCCGGAAAGACGAATGAAATCAATTCCAAAGCCCGAAATGCCGGAATTCGGCCGGAATGTACCGCGACGTTTGAATTGACGCGTCACGACCCGCATGCCTAGATTGACGCCATGACACCGGGAAAAGAGTACCTTTCGTCAGGGGAAATACGCACGCTCGCACGGCGCTCCGATCTGATGGGGGCCTTGATGATCCTGCACGCTTACGGCGTTATTGCGCTGGCTGTGGCGGTGTTTGGGCTTCTTCCCAATCCGGTGACCTTGGTGCTGGCGGTCATGATCATCGGCTCGCGTCAGTTGGGGATCGCCATTCTGATGCACGACACGGCGCACCGTGCCTTGTTCAGGACAGGCTGGCTGAACGAGTTTGCCGGGGTCTGGCTGCTGGGCAATCCCATCCTGGCCGATCTTCTGGCGTATCGCCATTATCATCTGACCCATCACCGCTTCACCCAGACCGACAAGGATCCCGATATCGTCCTGTCAAAACCCTTTCCGACGACCCGCGCCAGTTTGACGCGCAAATTCTTCCGCGATCTGACCGGCCAGACGGGCGCCCGCCAGATCGGATCGCAAATCGCACAGTCGCTCAGGCTTGCGGGGGATCGTGACGCGGTTGAAGAGGCAACGCGTCAGGCGCAGGCGTTCAAGGGGCAGGGGCTGGCAAGACCCCTTGTTGCCAACCTGGTGCTGTTTGCGGTCTTTTGGGCCGTTGGGGCCTGGTGGTGGTGGTTTGCCTTCTGGCTGTTGCCGTTGATGACGTGGTTTCAACTGGTCCTGCGCGTTCGCAACATTGCCGAACACGCCATGACCGAGTTTTCCGAAAACCCGATGACCAACGTGCGCACCACGCGCGCCAATCCGCTGATGGCGCTGCTCGTCGCGCCTTACTGGGTCAATTACCATCTGGAACATCATCTGGTCATGCACGTTCCCTGCTGGAACCTGCCAAAGCTCCACCGCATGATGATCGCCAAGGGGCATGGCGGAAAGATGAACATCGCGCCCGGATATTTTTCCGTTCTGGCCAAGGCAGGGTGGCGACGCAATCCTGCTTAGGAGCGCACCTTCAGTTCTGAACGGATATTGACCAGATTGGCCCCAAGGATGATCGCCGCACCGACGAAGACCAGCGTGTCAAAGGGTTCCTGATAAAACAGCATGCCAATCGCTGCGGCGAGGGGAAGTCGGGCAAAGTCCATGGGGAAAACGATGATCGCCGGGGCGATCTGAAGTGCGCGCGTGATACAGAAATGCGCGAAAAGTCCAGCAACACCGATCACCAGCACCCATGGGACAAGATGCACCGAGGGCACGGCGAAATCTCCGTCGTAGCCGGCCAGAACAATTCCAAAGACGGCCTGCATGACCGTCAGCCAAAAAAGGATACAGGTCGTTGATTGTCTGCGCGTCAAAAGCTTGGTCGCAACGGCGGACCCTGTAAACCCGATGGCGCTGAGCGCGGCCGCCATGATCCCCGGTGAAATGTTCAGATCGCCCGGATGGACAACGATCAGAATGCCCGCGAACCCGACCATGGCCGCCATCAGCCGCGATCGTGTCCAGTTTTCGTTCAGGAAAACCGGCGCGACGATGGCGACCCACACGGGCACGGAAAACTCGAACGCGAAAACCTGCGGCAAAGTGGCCGCTGTCAGGGCATAAAACCACAGGTTCTGCCCCGCGAAATGGCTGGCGTTGCGCAAAGTATGCAGGCCGAATTGCTGCGTGGATATCTGGCGAAGCGTGCCTGAATACCCCCCGATCACCAGAACGATGACGATCCCCAGCACGGAGCGGTAGCTCATCAGTTCGAACGTATCAAGCTCGACCGAGACCGCGCGCCCCGCAACTGCCATGGACGTAAACGACACCACGGCGCCGGACATCCAGAATGCGGCCGTGACCGGCTGGGAAGCGTTCATTCAGTGCCGGTGCGACAGCACCCCGTCAACACGATTGCGGCGGACCCGTCTTGTGTCAGGACATCCGCGGACATGTCGTAATCCTGCCCCTCGAGCTGGCAATGATCCCGATCCACGATCACGATGGCCGTATCGGTTCGCGCAATCAGCGTAAACGCTTTGGGCCAGTCCCGGTTGAGCGCCGAAGCCGATTGCGGAATGTCAAAGCGCACGGGGTGCTTGAAATCAAGATCCCCGATCTTGTCCTTGATCCCCAGTTTCCATTCGGGGTTTTCGCCACGGCAAATCAGGTTTTCAGCGTCCTCCGCCCAAAGCGCAACCGGCAAGAGCGCCCCCACGACCACCGCTGGCAGAATGCTGTTCATCAACCGCATCATTCCTCGTCCCTTTTTTATCAGTGAAGGGCAGCAAAATCGGATTGGCAACCCGTTTTTTGTGCTCCCGGATCAAATCCGGTCACTTCTGCTTGCAGAGATATGGCCAGATGAAAGGGGCATCGGCATCCGAGAAAGACCCGTCGCGGTATTTGACATCAACGTTTACGCGTTTTTGCGATCCCGGCAGCTTGCGCAGGCTTTTGGTGTCGATTGCGGGCGACCGGCGGTAAAGCGCGTTGGGGTCCATCCAAAACCCGTTCTTGGGAACGACCACGTCCTTGCGGATCCAGTATTTCGGCGAGGTGCTGTAAAAGGCCGCGAAATGGATGGCCGGGCGTCTTTTTGCGCTTTGGACAAACGGTTTTCTGCCGCGCCCCGAATTTCCGGTCAGGCCGAGGATTTGGCCCTTTTTCACGTGTTGACCCACGCTGACGGCGGGTGGTGCGTCAAAATGTGTGTATTGAGTGTAAATGTAATAGGGCAGCCCGGTTTGCTTTGGCGTGTGACGGATCACGACCTCGCGCCCGCGATAGCTGTTGAGGCCAACGACAACCGAAATGACCTTGCCCTCGGCTGCGGCAATGATCGGGGTGCCGAAAGGTGCCGGCATATCGATCCCGCCGTGAAAGGATTTCTTGCCACCGCGTTTCGATGCATAGGAAATGGCCCAGGCTTCGTCGATGCGGGGGCAGGACGCGCCGCGTGGAAAGCGCGGTTTGAGGCCGGTTCGCCGCATTCCGTGGGCAACCGCAAACGAAATATCGCATTTCTTGCTTGCGCGCATGAACGTACAAAGGTTGGTTCGGTCCGGCTCTGACGCGGTCGCCTCCGGCGCTTGCAAGAGCAGCAAAGCCGTCAGTGCCAGCGCCGCCCGATGATTAAATCCGTTACACGCCATGGTTCAAATCTTTCGAAATCCTCTGCACCTGAAGTAAAGGAGAATTCAGAATTATTGTCAAACCGGATGAACCCCGATCACAGCAAGCACATCAGTCAAAAGGGGGACACGACATCATTCCCACTCGATCGTTCCGGGGGGTTTGGAGGTGATGTCGTAGGTCACGCGGTTGATACCCGGAACCTCGTTGATGATGCGGGTTGCGGTTTCGCCCAGGAAATCGTGACTGAACGGAAAATAATCCGCCGTCATCCCGTCAACCGATGTGACCGCGCGCAGCGCACAGGCGTAATCATAGGTGCGCCCGTCGCCCATCACGCCGACGGTTCGGACCGGCAGAATGGCCACGAAGGCTTGCCATATCGTGTCATAAAGCCCGTGACGTCGGATCTGATCGATGTAAACCGCATCGGCAGCGCGAAGAATTTCAAGCTTGGCGCGCGTGATTTCACCGGGGCAGCGGATGGCAAGGCCGGGGCCGGGAAATGGATGGCGCCCGACAAAACTGTCAGGCAGGCCCAATTCCCGGCCAAGGGCGCGGACCTCGTCCTTGAAGAGTTCGCGCAAGGGTTCGACCAGATCCATATTCATGCGTTCGGGCAGGCCGCCCACATTGTGATGCGATTTGATCGTGACCGAAGGCCCCCCTGAAAAGCTGACGCTTTCGATCACATCCGGGTAAAGCGTGCCTTGCGCCAGAAAACGTGCACCACCGACCGCGCGCGCGTGTTTTTCGAACACATCAATGAACAATCCACCAATGATTTTGCGCTTTGTTTCCGGATCGGAAACAGTTTCGAGCCGACCCAGGAACAATTCGCTTTCATCCGCGTGAATCAGCGGAATGTTGTAATTGTCGCGGAACATGCCGACCACCTCGTCCGCCTCGCCCTGGCGCATCAGGCCCGTATCAACGAACACGCAGGTCAGTTGATCGCCGATCGCCTCATGAATAAGCACCGCCGCGACCGAACTGTCGACACCACCTGAAAGGCCGCAAATCACCTTTTCATCGCCCACCTGGCGGCGGATTTTCTGGATCGCCTCGTCCTTGTAGGCCCCCATGGTCCAGTCGCTCTTGAACCCCGCGAGACGGACGAAATTCGCGTAAAGTCGTGCGCCATTGGGCGTGTGATGAACTTCGGGGTGGAACTGGACCGCGAAGAACTGCCGTTCAGTGTCCGCAACGATGGCAAAGGGCGCGTTCGGCGAGGTTCCGTAAACTTCAAAACCCGGTGCGATTTCGGCGACGTGGTCGCCATGGGACATCCAGACCTGCTCGTCTCCCTTCTCAAACCACCCGCCAAGAAGATCCAGCTTTCCGCCCCCCGTGACATGGGCGCGCCCGAATTCGGCCGTTCCCCGGCCGCGTTCAACACACCCGCCCAGCATATGCATCATCACCTGCTGGCCATAGCAGATGCCAAGAACGGGAACGCCGAGCGCGAAAACCGCGCGGGGGGGTCTTGGGCTGTTCTCGTCGATGACGCTTGCCGGCCCGCCTGAAAGGATCACGGCGCGGGGTGCGAATTCCTCAAGAAAACCTGCTGTTACGCTTTGAAAGGGGTGGATTTCGCAATAGACGTGCAGTTCGCGCAGGCGTCGTGCGATCAGTTGAGTGACTTGCGACCCAAAGTCGATGATCAGAAGGCGGTCGTGGATTTCCATGCTCATGGCCGCGTCTTAGAGCACCCGGCAAGGGCAAGGCAAGTGCCGCCCGGCCCCGCCCGACGGCGGAATGTCGCTATGCGCCATGAAAGGACGCATCCCGGCAATGTGCAATCCGTCCGCAGTCGATAATAACGTTTAGTCGCGCCGGGTGTCGGCGGGGAATCGGGAAGGGTGTCCTTTTGTCAGAAGATGCAACAAAGCAACGCAGAAGCCGCGGCGGTGGCGGCGCCGCCCGCAGGGCCGAACGTCTGGCCCCAAAGATCGAAGCGGCAAGATACATCACGCGCAACATCCCGAATTTCGAGATCCTCAACGAGGAAGCGCTTGAGATCATCGAGGCCAATGCCGAAACCGTTCTCGAAGAAATCGGCGTCAACTTTCTGGACAACCCAAAAGCGCTGGAACGCTGGAAAGAGGCGGGTGCGACCGTCGAAGGCGAGCGCGTGCACATCCCGCGCGGACTGGCGCGCAAACTGTGTCAGACGGCCCCGTCGTCCTTCGTTCAGCACGCGCGCAACCCGGAACGAAACGTGGAAATTGGCGGCAAGTCGCTGGTACTGGCGCCGGTTTACGGGCCGCCTTTCGTGCGCGACATGGATGGCGGACGGCGCTACGCAACGATCGAGGATTTCAGGAATTTCGTAAAGCTGGGCTATATGTCGAAATGGTTGCACCATTCCGGCGGAACGGTGTGCGAACCCACCGACGTTGCCGTCAACAAACGGCATCTGGACATGCTTTACGCGCACATGTCCCTGTCGGACAAACCCTTCATGGGGTCCGTCACCGAACCTTCGCGGGCAGCGGATTCCGTGGAAATGGCAGCGCTCCTTTTTGGCAGGGACTTCGTTGACGAAAACACGGTGATGACATCGCTCATCAACATCAATTCGCCCCTGACATTTGATTCGATCATGATGGGCGCACTGGAGATTTACGCCAAAAACAATCAGGCCTGCATCATTTCGCCCTTTATCGTGGGCGGCGCGATGGCGCCGGTTACGGTTGCGGGCACCCTGACGCAGGTTCTGGCCGAAGCCATGGCAGGCGTTGCCTACAGCCAACTGCTGCGCCCCGGCGCGCCGGTGGTTTTTGGCGCGTTTGTGACCTCGATCGACATGAATTCGGGAGCGCCGACTTTCGGAACGCCCGAAGCCTCGAAAATCCTTTATGGCGCGGGACAGTTGGCGCGTCGTCTGAATGTGCCTTTCCGCTCGGGCGGCGGGTTGTGCGGTTCAAAACTGCCCGATGCACAGGCCGGATATGAAACGGCCAATACTTTGAATGCCGTGTTGATGGGGGGGGTCAACTTTTGCCTCCACGCCTGCGGCTGGCTCGAAGGCGGGTTGGTGTCGTCTTACGAAAAATTCGTGATGGATGCGGATCAACTGGGGGTTATTCATTCTCTGGCCCAGGGCGTGATGGCCGATGAAAACGGTCAGGCCATGGACGCGATCCGCGAAGTCGGACCCGGCGGGCATTACCTTGGGTGCGCCCACACGCAAGCCAATTTCAAGACCGCGTTCTGGCGCTCGGGTGTGCTTGATTACAAACCATTCGAGACATGGGAAGAAGAAGGCGCCAAGGATACCATGATGCTGGCCAACGAGCGGGTCAGGAAACTGCTGGCGGAATATGTGCAACCCCAACTGGACCCGGCCGTTGACGAGGCGCTCAAGGATTTCGTCACGCGTCGCAAGGCCAGCGCGCCGGATTCGTTCCTGTGACGATCTAGGGAGCCGAGGCCTTCAACAGCTGCGCCTCGGCGATCAGTGCCGCAAGAATTTCCACATGGCGCGATATACTATAGGTGGTTGTCCCGGCCCGTCGGTCGGTCTCCAGATCCCCCTCAATCGTTAACAACCTGGCCATTCCGATTTTCGGCGTGGGGGCGCGGCTGGTCTTGAGAATCCGCTTGATATCGCGATCACGATGATAGTTGTGAACGCCGATTCTGGCCGCTCTGATGAGCAGCTGAGACCGACGTAATGCACTGTAAATACCAAATAAATCTGACATTTTGAAACCCTCTGAGATTTGCGTTGAAAACAGCATTGCACATGCGTGAACAGCGTTGCGCGATCGGGAATTCCTGCGAACGCAAGAAACTTAATGTTTCCAAAATGGAAACAATAATGGCTTTTGAACGAAATTTTAACCAAATAGTAGACAATCAACCTTAGGCAGAACGCTTTGCTAACGGGTGGGTGCGATGAAAATAGACCGACAGTTCGAGAAGTTCCCGCCAGCGGGCCCATACTTTCCGCAATGGGTGCCAAAGGCTGCGCTCGATTATCTGCAGCATACGCAGAACAGCCTGTCGATCCGTGCGCTGGCGCGGCATGACGGACGCCATGCCTCGACCGTTCTTCGTCATGTCCGGAAAATGGAGATGCGCCGGGATGACATTCTGGTAGACGAGTCGCTTTCGCTCCTCGGTGCAATGTTGCCCAAACCCGTGACCGATCCCTCTTTGAAAGGCCTATCCCTGATGTCAAGAATACCCCGCCGGGACGAAGTAATAACGGATGATGAAATCAACGGCGAGGCGCGTCGCGTCTTGCGGCGCCTGTGTGAAACAGCGGCTTTTCTGGCCGTCGCGGGCGCGCTTGAAAAGGCGGTCGTCATGCGCGAAACCGACCCGGCAAGGCCGACAAGGATCGCTGTCGTTGACCGGCGGATTGTTCAGGCATTCGCGCTTCGCGACTGGATATCCTGTACGCGCAAGGGAAAAATCGCCCGCTATACGATCACCACGGCGGGACGAGCGGCGCTTAAACGGCTGCTGGCCGACGCCAACAGGCCCGGACCGGGTTTTGAGGATGCGGCAAGTCCGTTTCAGGATCAGCACAAGCTCTGGAGCGAGGAAACCGCCGGTCAGGGGCGCGACCGGCGTCAGCGGTTGCGGTACAATCTGGCGGAAAGTCCGCTGACACTGCTGGGGCGCCGCAAGGGACCGGACGGCAAGCCGTTTCTTGCGGCCGATCTGGTGCAGGCGGGGGAAAGGCTTCGCGAAGATTTCGAGATGGCGCAGATGGGGCCGCGTGTCGCGCAGAACTGGGATCGGTTTCTGGTTCCCGGCGGCGGGTCAAGCGGCGGCGGGGCCGGCCCTGCCGAGGGGCCGCGTGCCGCGCGTGAACGCGTGGCCTCGGCGCTGCGCGATCTGGGGCCGGGTCTGGGCGACATCGCCATGCGGTGCTGTTGTTTCCTGGAAGGGATGGAGGCAGCGGAAAAGAGGATGGGCTGGTCGGCGCGGTCCGGCAAGATTGTCCTGCGCATTGCCCTTCAGCGGCTGAAAAAGCATTATGAATGCGTGTTGGGAACCCTGTCGCCAAGGATCGGATGAGCGGAACGGCTCAGCGGGTCTTTTCGGTCATGCGCCGGCGAACATAGGCGTCAACCGTACTGATCATCGGTTCCATGTGATCGCCGTCAAAGAAATGACCCGCACCTTCAACGATGTGATGCGTGATGGTGATGCCTTTTTGCTCGTGCAGTTTCTCGACCAGACCTTCGACATCGCCTGGCGGGACCACCCGGTCGGCTGTTCCGTTGATGATCAGTCCGGACGAGGGGCAGGGCGCAAGAAAACTGAAATCATACATGTTCGCATTTGGGGCAACCGACACGAACCCCGAGATTTCGGGCCTGCGCATCAACAATTGCATTCCGATCCACGAACCAAATGAAAACCCCGCGACCCAGCAATGTTTCGCATTCGGGTTGAGATGCTGAAGATAGTCAAGCGCGCTGGCCGCGTCCGACAATTCCCCGATGCCCTGATCGTATTCGCCCTGGCTGCGGCCAACGCCCCGGAAATTGAACCGCAGGACCGTGAACCCCATGTTGCGGAAGGCGTAATGCAGGTTGTAGACCACCTTGTTGTTCATGGTCCCGCCGAATTGCGGATGGGGATGCAGCACGATGGCGATCGGGGCGTCTTTGGCTTTTTGGGGGTGGTAACGGCCTTCCAGACGTCCGTCCGGGCCGGGAAAAATGACTTCAGGCATGTCTGTATGTGCTCCGGTCGGGGGTTTTCCTAAAATTCCGTCCGAATACTTGACGAAAACGCTCAGAGAACCTAGAACAATTCTAATTTCGGGGCATCCGCACCCTTACTCGCTGCATCGGAGTTAAGGGCAAGCGCGCGTCGCGTCAACTGTGGCAAGTGTGGAAAAACCATGAAACTCAGCACCAAGGGACGGTATGCGCTGATCGCGCTCACGGATTTGGCCGAAAATGACGGTGTTTCGCTGGTGTCGCTGGGCGAGATTTCCAAACGCCAGGACATCTCGCTTGCCTATCTGGAGCAACTTTTCGTCAAACTCCGCCGGGCCGAGATTGTCCAAAGCGTTCGCGGGCCAGGCGGGGGCTACAAACTTGCCAGGGATGCCGCCAGCATTCGGGTCTCGGAAATTCTGGAAGCGGTGGATGAAACCATGAACGCGCTTTCCAAAGGGGCCGGGGCAAGCGGCGCGTCAAGTGGATCGCGCGCGCAATCCATGTCGAATCGTTTTTGGGAGTGCCTGTCGGCGAATGTCTTTGTGTTCCTCCACCAGACGCGACTGTCGGACATCGTCATGAACCAGATGGCCCCGTGCCCGGCGGTTCCCAACCTCTTTGAAATGGTGGATGAAACATGAGCCGGGTTTACCTCGACTGGAATGCAACCGCCCCGTTGCGGCCAGAGGCGCGGCGCGCGATGGTGGCGGCAATGGATGTGCTGGGCAATCCGTCCTCGGTGCATGGCGAAGGGCGCAAGGCGCGCGCCATCGTCGAAAACGCGCGCCGGGATATCGCGACCGCTTTTGGTGCCAATGATGGTGATATCATCTTTACGGCCAGCGCCACCGAGGCCGCGGCACTGGCACTGGCGGGCCGGGGTCTGGTTTCCTCGGCGACCGAGCATGCTTGCGTTTCCAGTTGGACGCAGTCCGATCTGACGTGTGATCACAACGGCCGAATCAGCGTTGAAGACCCTGCAATGTCCGCGCTGCAATGTGCCAACAGCGAAACCGGTGTGCTTCAGACCATGCCAAAAGGTCTGGCATTGGGGGATTGCGTTCAGGGGTTCGGGAAAATCCCGATGGCCTTTGACTGGGCGCAAATGGATATGGCCATCCTCTCGGCCCACAAACTGGGCGGTCCGAAAGGCGTCGGGGCGCTTGTCGTGCGAAAAGGCGTTGATATCAAAGCGCAGATCAGCGGTGGCGGGCAGGAAATGGGACGACGCGCAGGAACCGAGAACACCATCGGCATCGCCGGATTCGCCGCAGCAGCCACGGCCGCGGCACGTGACCTTGAAACCGGCGTTTGGGACAAGGTGCGCGAAATGCGCGATGCATTGGAAACGCGCCTGCTGTCGGAGGCCGAGGACATCGTGGTCTTTGGCAGGGAAACAAAACGCCTGCCCAATACGTCCTATTTTTCCGCTCCCGGCTGGAAGGGGGAGACACAGGTCATGCAGATGGATATGGCGGGATTTGCAGTTTCCGCCGGTTCGGCCTGTTCAAGCGGCAAGATCCGGCCCAGTCAGGTGCTGCTGGCCATGGGTCTTGACGAAAACACGGCCAGCTCGGCGATCCGGGTTTCAATCGGTCCGACGACGACTTTGGATCAACTGATGCGGTTTGCCGATCAGTGGCTGGCGGCCAAACGGCGTTTTCAGGCCCGCGCGGCATGAACCAAACCCGCCCCCAGTTTTTGCCCCGCACGGAAAATCCACGAAACGACAAACGATCAGGATCAACGAAATGGTAGCGACGCCCGAAACGCCAAACGTCAAGGACGGCATTGACAGCGAGACGGTCGATGCTGTCCGGTTGGTCGGCGACAAGTACAAGTACGGATTCTCGACCGACGTCGAAACCGATTACGCCCCGCTTGGGTTGACCGAAGACATCGTGCGCCTGATCTCGGCCAAGAACGGCGAACCGGACTGGATGACCGACTGGCGGCTGGCCGCTTTTCGCCGCTGGCAGCAACTGGACGAGCCGGACTGGGCAATGGTCGACTATCCGAAGATCGACTTTCAGAACATCTATTACTATGCCCGCCCCAAATCGTTCGAGACCAAGCCGAAAACAATCGACGAGGTTGATCCAAAGCTGTTGGCAACCTACGAAAAGCTTGGCATCCCCTTGAAAGAACAAATGATTCTCGCAGGGGTAGAAGGCGCGGGCGAGGCCCCTGCCGAAGGGCGCAAGGTTGCGGTTGATGCGGTCTTTGACAGCGTTTCCGTCGGGACGACGTTCAAGCAGGAACTGGCAAAGGCCGGCGTGATCTTTTGCCCGATCTCTGAAGCGATCCGCGATTATCCGGATCTGGTGCGAAAATATCTGGGCAGCGTCGTTCCCCAAAGCGACAATTTCTATGCGACACTCAACAGCGCGGTGTTTTCCGATGGCTCGTTCGTTTACGTTCCCAAGGGCACGAAATGCCCGATGGAATTGTCCACATATTTCCGCATCAATGCGGAAAACACGGGTCAGTTCGAACGCACGCTGATTATCGCGGACGAGGGGGCCTCGGTCAGCTACCTTGAAGGGTGCACAGCCCCCAAACGCGACACGGCCCAGCTGCACGCCGCCGTGGTCGAACTGGTCATTCTGGAAGACGCGGACATCAAGTATTCCACCGTCCAGAACTGGTTTCCGGGCGATGAGAACGGCAAGGGCGGGATCTATAACTTTGTTACCAAACGCGCGGATTGCCGGGGCGATCGGGCCAGGGTGATGTGGACACAGGTGGAAACCGGCTCGGCGGTGACGTGGAAATATCCCAGTTGCATCCTGCGCGGTGACGACAGCCAGGGCGAGTTCTATTCCATCGCCATCACCAACAACATGCAGCAGGCCGACACCGGCACCAAGATGACTCACCTGGGCAAACGCACGCGTTCGCGCATCGTCAGCAAGGGGATTTCGGCGGGAAAAGCGCAAAACACCTATCGCGGGCTTGTCTCGATGCACCCCAGGGCGCGGGACTCACGCAATTATACGCAATGCGACAGCCTTTTGATCGGCGACACATGCGGGGCGCATACGGTGCCCT
>CAYXNM010000060.1:0-7902 GCA_964466385.1 uncultured Rhodobacter sp.
TTGCTTTCGGAGACTCATGATCGCTGGCACGCGGCGACCGGACACGCAATTCTGGAACGTTACGGCATGACCGAAACGAATATGAACACGTCAAACCCCTATGACGGGCCGCGGCGCGCGGGAACTGTCGGGTTGCCTTTGCCGGGGGTCGAGCTGCGCATTTGCGACGCTGAGACACAAGAGCCTGTGCCAAAGGGAGGGATCGGTATCATTCAGGTGCGGGGACCGAACCTCTTTTCCGGATATTGGAAAATGCCGGAAAAGACCGCCGAGGATTTACGCGCGGACGGCTTTTTCATGACCGGCGATATCGCGCAACAGGATGCGGACGGGTATGTGCGCATTGTCGGGCGGGCAAAAGACATGATCATTTCGGGCGGCCTGAACGTCTACCCCAAAGAGATCGAGCTGTTGGTTAACGATATTCCCGGCGTTCTGGAATCTGCGGTCATCGGCGTCCCCCACCCGGATTTTGGCGAAGCCGTCATTGCGGCCATTGTCCCCGAACCCGGCGCGCACCTTTCCAGCAGCGACATCACCGCCGCCATCAGCGCCGACCTTGCCAACTTCAAACGCCCCAAACGGATTGAGTTTATCGACGCGCTTCCCCGCAACACCATGGGAAAAGTCCAGAAAAACCAATTACGTACACGTTTTCAAAAGCTGTTTACCGAAGATTGAACCGATCGCGTTTTGTAAGGCTAGCCCCGCGCGTCAATAACATGGCTGCGATACCACGCAATCGTGTTTTGCAACCCCTCCTCCAGCGGGATTTTCGCCGTCCAGCCCAATTGGTTTAGCCTTGAACAATCCATCAGTTTTTGGGGTGTTCCATCGGGTTTTGTCCGGTCAAACGTTAACGCCCCCTCAAACCCCGAAAGCTCTGAAATCATGCCCGCCAATTCGCCAATCGTTTGATCCTGTCCAACCCCAACATTGATATGTGAATTCATCGGCGAGACAAATTCAGACAACCTGTCCCTGTCCAGACTTGCGACAAAAACGCTGGCCTCGGCCATATCGTCCACATGCAGGAATTCCCGACGCGGAGTCCCGCTGCCCCAGATCGCCACCTCGTCTGCCCGCTGCGCAACGGCTGCGTGAAACCGTTTGATCAGCGCGGGAATCACATGTGCATTTTCGGCATGGAAATTGTCATTCGGCCCGTAAAGATTGGTCGGCATGACACTGCGATAGTCGCGCCCGTATTGGCGATTATAGCTTTCACAAAGCTTGATGCCGGCGATTTTTGCAATGGCATAAGGCTCGTTCGTTTCTTCAAGTGTTCCGGTCAGCAAGGCGTCTTCGCGGAGCGGCTGCGGGGCCAGTTTCGGGTAGATGCAGCTTGACCCGAGGAACAACAGATTCTGAACATCCGCCAAATGGGCCGCGTGGATGATATTGGCCGTGATCATCAGGTTTTCGTAAATAAATTCAGCCGGATAGGTGTTGTTGGCGTGGATGCCTCCGACCTTTGCGGCGGCCAGATAAACCTGATCGATGTGTTCCGTCTGAAAGAATTTTCGCACCGCGCTTTGCGAGGTCAGATCAAGTTCATCATGCGAGCGCACCACCAATTCGCACCCACCGCGCGCCGCAAGCTGCGCCGAAATCGCCCGGCCAACCATACCGTTGTGACCTGCCACGAATACGCGTTCTACCATTTTGCTATCCTGCCTGCGCGGGGCCTAGGTTTCCGCGCCGCCATAGGTGTCATTTTCCAGATCGTACCGCACCATACAGCGAACCAATTGTTCAAAAGAAACCTCGCGTTTCCAGCCAAGCTCGGTTTCCGCTTTTGTGGGGTCTCCCAGCAGCAGTTCGACCTCGGCCGGGCGGAAATACCGTGGATCGATCATCACGCGGGTTTTGCCGCTGGCGGCATCAACACCGATTTCCCCCGGCCCGGCGCCTTGCCATTGAATTTCAACGCCGGTTTCGCGAAAAGCGCGTTCTACAAATTCGCGCACGGAATGGGTTTCGCCCGTTGCAATAACATAGTCCTGCGCTTTTTCCTGTTGCAACATCAACCACATGGCATGCACGTAATCGCGCGCGTGCCCCCAATCGCGCTTGGCGTCGAGATTGCCCAAGCGCAGAACCTCTTGCTGGCCCTGATGAATGCGCGCGACGGCTTGGGTGATTTTCTTGGTCACGAATGTTTCCCCGCGACGGGGGCTTTCGTGATTGAAGAGAATGCCGTTGCAGGCAAACATGTCATAGGATTCACGATAGTTGACGGTCACCCAATAGCCGTAGATCTTGGCCGCCCCGTAAGGAGATTTCGGGTAAAACGGCGTTGTTTCGCTTTGCGGTTCGGTCCCGGGAATGCCGCCAAAAAGTTCCGAGGTCGAGGCCTGATAAAACCGGCAATCGACCTTGCTGTCACGAATGGCATCGAGCAGTCGAACCGTGCCGATGCCCGTCACCTCGGCCGTATATTCCGGCACCTCAAACGACACGCCCACATGGCTTTGCGCGCCCAGATTGTAAATCTCCTGCGGATTGATGTCGGCGATCAGGCGGTGAAGATTGCTCGAATCCGCAAGGTCTCCGTGATAGGTGTGAAGGTTCCTATGATCCATCAAATGGTCGATCCGAGGTGTCGTGAAAACCGAGGATCGGCGCAAAATGGCGTGAACCTCATATCCTTTTTCAAGCAGCAACTCGGCCAGATATGACCCGTCCTGCCCCGTAATACCCGTTAGAAATGCGTTCTTTTTCGCCATGTGCCTGCCCGTTCTTTTCTTATGGATCAGAAAAACCATAATTTGGCGGATCGCGCCATATATTTATTCAAGGGCACCGGGGAATGGCGCGATCTTTGGTTAATCCAGCGGGGCCGCACCGCCTTCCCGCGTGCGTTTTTCAACAAAGGCAGCGGTGCGTTCATCTGCGTCGCCAGAATGCGCCGGGGCGACATATGCCGCCAGCGTCTGTTGCCAGAGGTCCGTTGCCCTTTGGGTCGAAGTTTTTTCGCCGTTTTCTGACCATTGGCCAAAATTCGACAAATCGCCGACAAGCGGTTGATAAAACGCATGGTCATAGCGTTCCATCGTGTGTTCCGCCGCAAAGAAATGGCTTCCCGGCGCGACCTCGGCCAGTGCGCTCCATGCGGTATCGGCGGGGTCTGGCGCGTGCGCCGGGCAAAGCTCGGCAATGGTTTGCAGGGCCTCAACATCGTTGATGAATTTTTCATATCCGAAGGTCAGCCCGCCTTCCAGCCAGCCTGCGGAATGGACCAGCATCGTCGCATTGGCCATCAATCCGCCCCACAGCCCCATTGTGTTCTCGGTCGCCCCCTGCATGTCCGCGACATTGGAGGCCGACCCCGCAGCCGAGCGCCACGGCAACCCGATCAGCCGCGCCAGTTGGCCCGATCCCAGCTGCATTTTGACGTGCTCCGGCGTTCCAAAAGCAGGCGCGCCCGACTTCATGTCAACGTTTGACGAAAATCCCCCGTAGCTGACGGGCGCGCCCGGTTTGGCGATTTGCGCGAGCGCGATGCAGGCCAGCGCCTCGCCATGTTGCAGCGTCAACGCACCGGCAATGCTGACGGGGGCCATCGCGCCTGCCAGACAGAAAGGCGTAATGATCGACAGCTGTCCGGCGCGGGCAAAGTCAATGACACCTTGCGCCATCGGGCGATCCACCTGCCTTGGAGAGTTTGTGTTGATCACCGTGGTCGCCCAAACGTCCGAGGCAAACTGGGATTCAGACAAATCCAGCCCCATCCGGATCATGGCAAACGCGTCCTCGGTCTGGCCCTGACCGCGCGCATAGACAAACATGGGTTTGTCCCCCAGCGTCAGCTGCCCCTGCATTTGCGCATAGTGTCGCACCGCCAGCGGAATGTCTTGCGGTTCCGCTGATGGTCCATGCATGTGAATGACGTCAAAGGATTGCTGCAATTTCAGCGTTTCGTGATAATCCCTCAGGCTGCCGGGGCGCCGCCCACGCACGCGATCACTCACATTGGGGCACCCGGAGCCAGCTGAGAAAACCAGCGCGCCGGGTTCATAAAGGATATCGCGGGCGGGATTGGCAGCCCGCAGGCGAAAGGACTTTGGGGCGGTCTTCAGGGCGGCCTCAACAATATCCCGTCCGATACGCACGATTTGCGTCTCTTCATCCACCAAGGCCCCCGCGCGTTTAGAAAGCGCGCGCGCCTCGGGCAGCAGGAATTTTATGCCAAGGTCCGAGAGCATCCGCAATGCGGTTTCGTGGATGTTGGCAATCTCGTCCTTGGAAAAGAGGGGTTGCGGCGAAAACGGATGCCGCAATGCGCCATAATGCGTGGCGCGGGGATGGCGGACCGCCGCTGCAGATTTGCCGCGACGGCGGTGTGTTGACCGGGTGGGGCCGGACGTCTTCACAGCCGCAGCTTTGCGCCCGCCGGATCATAAGGCGACGGTTCTATCACGCGTGCGGTGCGCAGGTTTCCGACCACGTGCACCGCCAGTTCGCTGCCGGGGGCGGCAAAGGCAGGCTCGACCATCGCCATGGCGAGGGATTTTCCGACAGCGTGGCCATACCCGCCCGAGGTCACGAACCCGACGCGTTTATCCCCGTGCCAGACGGGTTCATAGCCGCTGGCCTCGGCGTCCTCGGCATCAACCTCCAACGTGACAAGACGCTTTTTCGCGGCCTTCGCATCGCGCGCGGCCATTGCCCCTGCCCGCCCGTTGAAATCCTCTTTCTGCCAGTCGATCCAGCGGTCCATGCCGGTTTCTTCGGGTGTATATTCCTGCCGGAATTCCGCGGACCAGATGCCGAAACTCTTTTCAAGGCGCAGGGAATTCATGGCGTAAAACCCAAATTCCCGAATGCCAAGATCAGCGCCCGCTTCCAGCAGGGTTTCGCGCAACGTAATGTGCTCAGCCGCTCTACAGTTGATTTCATACCCAAGCTCGCCACAAACCGAGAGCCGCCCGACCCGCGCCCGGATCAACCCCACATCGACCGTCTTGCAGCCAAGAAACGGCATCGCCTCGCCCGAGACATCGTCATGGGTCAGCTTTTCAAGAACCGCGCGTGATTTGGGGCCGCTCAGCGCAAACCCGACTGTTGCGTCCGAGATATCGCGCAGCTCGACCCCTCCGGTCAGATGGTCATGGAACCACCGCATGTGCCACGCGCGCAGATAATAGCTGCCCATGATCCACCAGGAGCCATCCCCCCAGTTAAAGAGCGTCAAATCCCCCTTCAGACGCCCATCCTGCCCCAGCATGACCGCCAGACGCGCGCGGCCCTCTTTCGGCAGGCGCGTTGACATCATCTTGTCCAGCCACGCGCGGGCATTGGGGCCGGTCACCTGAAACCGCGAGAAGCCCGAGATATCCAGAAGGCCCACGTCTTCGCGCACGGCGCGCACCTCTTTTGCCACCTCGCCAAACGCGTTGGAGCGTTTCAGCGTGGGCGTTTCCTGAAACCCTTTGGGGCCAAACATCAGGGGCACTTCCAGCCCCCAGCTTTCCCCCCAGACGCATCCCGCCTGATCCATCGCCGTATGCGCGGGCGCGCGTTTCAGTTTGCGCCCTGCCGGCAATTGTTCGTTTGGATAGGTCATGACGAAGCGGCGTGAATAGAACTGGCCGGTCGTCTGGCGGATATATTCGCGGTTCGAGGCAAAAGCGCCGTAGCGCGCAATGTCCATGGACCAGGCGTCGGCCTCGGTTTCGCCAAAGATCATCCATTCAGCCAGCGTCTTGCCCACGCCGCCCCCTTGCAGGAACCCCGCCATCACGCCACAGGCCAGCCAATAGTTGCGCAGCCCCTGAACCGGCCCGACCAGAGGGTTGCCGTCAGGGGAAAACGTAAAGGCGCCGTTGACCCAGTTCTTGACCCCCACATGCTGGAGCACGGGATAGCGTTGATAGGCCATGGCCAGTTCGTCCTCGATCCGGTCCGTGTCTTCCTGAATCAGTTCAAACCCGTAATTCCATGGCGCGCCGTCCATGTTCCAATGGGCGTGGTTCTTTTCGTAAATCCCGACCAGAACGCCTTTCTGGTCCTGGCGCATATAGGTGAACCCCTCCAAATCGACGGTCATGGGGACCTCGAAATCAAGCGCGGCGACCTCGGGGATGGTTTCGGTCACGAAATAATGGTGCGCAAGCGGTGTGACCGGCAAATCAAGGCCAGCCATGCGCCCGACCTGCTTGGCCCAGAGGCCACCCGCATTGACCACATGTTCCGCATGGATCACGCCTTTTTCAGTGACCACATCCCATGTGCCGTCACCGCGCTGCGAGAGGCGTTCGACCTTGTTATGTTCGATCACTTCGGCGCCCAGTTTCTTGGCCGCGCCCGCATAGGCGTGGACGGTGCCTGTCGTGTCGATATACCCCTCGCGATCCGCCCAGAGGCCGCCATAGACACCCGTTGTATCCATGATCGGGCATTTCTCGCGGATTTCATTGGGGGTCATCAGGGAACAATCCTCGATCCCGATGGTTTGAAAAACCCGGTAGGCCGATTGCAGCCATTCCCAACGTTCGGGCGTTGCCGCAACCGTGATGCCGCCGGTCATGTGCAGGCCGATATTCTGTCCCGATTCGCGTTCAACCTCGCTCAGCAAATCAATGGTGTAGGCTTGCAGCGCTGCCATGGTCGGATCCGCGTTCAGCGCGTGAATCCCCCCGGCCGCGTGCCAGCTTGACCCCGCCGTCAGGACCGAGCGTTCCACAAGGGCCACGTCTTTCCAGCCGAATTTCGCCAGATGATAAAGAACCGAGGCCCCAACGACCCCGCCACCAATAACGACCACACGATAACTGTCTTTCATGGTTTACCTCGTTTCCCGATGTTTCATGTTTCTTCCCAGGGAAAGCTATCCAACCGCTCTGTCCCTGTGTCCGTAATCAAAACCTGTGTTTCCAGTTTGATGCATTCACTGCCCTCTTCGCCGATCAGGCTTTCGACGCAAACAACCATGCCCGGTTCAAACCGCCCCGCGGTCACGCGGTCAGACCAGTCGCAGTGCAGCGGCACAACGGGCCATTCATCCGCCATGCCGACGCCGTGCAGCGCCAGCGAATAGCGCCGGTCCACATATTCAGGCGGGATGCGCCAGCTTTTGGCGTTGAATTCGGCAAACTCCATGCCCGGCTTTATGGTTGCAAGATTATGCTCAATCTGGCCCCGCGCCGCGTCATAAAGCCGTTTCTGACGGTCCGTCATGGGCTGATAGCCACAAACCCAACTGCGCGAAAGATCGGCGCAATAGCCGTATGGCCCGATCATGTCCGTATCAAACGAGATCATCTCGCCCTTTTTCACCACACGATCGGAACATTCGCTGTACCAAGGGTTCGTGTGCGGCCCCGATGTCAGCAGTTTCGTTTCTAGCCAATCCCCGCCCGAGCGCGCGTTTTCAAAATGCAGATGCGCCCAAAGTTCGCGTTCCGTGACACCGGGGGTCGAGTGCTGGTAAATCCGCGCCATGCCCGCTTCACAGACGCGGATCGTCCAGCGCATCAGGGCAATCTCGTCTTCCGATTTTATCGCGCGGGCATATTCCGTCAGCTGTGTTCCGGGCACGATCTGCAAGCCTCGATCTTCCAGCGCTTCAACACCGGGCGGGTCCAGCCGGTCGACCGCCAGGCGAGTCTCATAAGACCCCGGCGTACTGACAAGATCGGCGATTTCGTCGGCCCAATCGCCCATTTGCAGGCCGGTCTTGTCGCCAAAAGACATGGTGGTCCAGTCTTTTGAGGTTCTGACCTCATCTATCCCCGGCAGGCCGTCATTGAGATGCGCACAGCCTTTGAATTCAAACATGATCGCAGGGCCGCCCGCAAGGATCAGCGCATAGCGTATGGGGTTGTGCGTGGTCCAGACCTGCATGTTCGAGCAATCAAACGCGTAGCGGATATTGATGGGATCATAAAGCAGCAATCC
>CAYXNM010000060.1:8002-16310 GCA_964466385.1 uncultured Rhodobacter sp.
TGTTCGAGCAATCAAACGCGTAGCGGATATTGATGGGATCATAAAGCAGCAATCCGGCGACCCCCTGCTTTGCCATTTCGCCGCGCAGCCGCCCCAGCCGGTAGATCCGCGCACGCGCAATCGTTTCCTGATCTATGGGGCTTTTCAGGGGCTTATCGGCGCCTTCGCTGTTAAGATAGCCTTGCTTGCGGGCATCCATGAAGGGGTGGTCAGGGGTCATTCGGGGGGTCTCCGTTTTTCTAACGCGGCCAGAAAGCGTTCAAATCCCGCCCGTTCGTCCGGCGTCGGAGCCTGGCCGGTAAATCCCAGAATATAAGCGTCAACATTGCGCCGTCGCGCGTCCAGGCTTTCGTCGGGAACCAGCGCGTAATATCCGATTTGTGTGAAATAGAGGATACGCGCCCGCACAAGGCTTTCCCGCGCGCCATAACCATGCCGCCGGAACATCGCGCTGATTGCGGCGATACGCTCTTGATCCGCAGTTTCAATTGCGCGCAGGACATCACCATCCCGCCGCGCCCATTCGCGAATGGCGAAATCAAGGCGCGCGTCAAATAATGTGTCGTCCACCCAACATTCAAAAACCGCAAGAACCGACGCCGCGATACTGGTCGACGGCGCGTTTGCGCGGTCCAGAATCGCGCCGGTATTGCGGGATTTCCAAAGATCCAGAAGAGCGGCCAACAAATCGCTCCGGTCCTCGAAAAACCAATAAAAAGACGAGCGTGACGTTTTCAGGTTTTCGGCCAGTTTCTTGATCTTGACGTGCTCGATCCCGTCAGAAACCAGCGTTCCAAGCGCCATGGAAAGCCAGTCGTCGCGCCCAAGGCGCACCGGAGCTTCGGATATTTTGGCAACGGCAGTCATAGGTCGAGCGTATCGGGACTGTACACATGTGTCTAGAACATTTGCGACACCAGATTATGCGCTCAGTCTGTTGGCCAAATGCACCGATTTCGCGGCGCAATGCTGGCAAGCACGACCGCGACTGATCTTCACCGAAATACGTGCAAACGCCTGATTATCAGGGGGATCAAGCGCTATGAAGGAAGTGCAACACATCCCCTTCGGCGACTTTATAGGTCTTTCCTTCGGCACGCAGTTTGCCCGCTTCGCGCGCGCCCTGCTCGCCGTTATAAGCAACGAAATCATCAAAACCGACGGTTTCGGCGCGGATGAAGCCACGCTCAAAGTCGCCGTGAATGACGCCAGCGGCTTGCGGCGCGGCTGTTCCCGCACGGATGGTCCAGGCGCGGGCTTCTTGCGGGCCGACGGTGAAATAGGTTTGCAGGTGCAAAAGCAGATACCCCGCGCGGATCAACCGGTCGAGCCCCGCTTCGTGCAAGCCCAGCTCTTCAAGGAACATTGCGGTTTCCTCGGGGTCCAGCTGGCTGATCTCCTCCTCGATCGCAGCCGAGATCACCACCGATGCGGCCCCTTCATTCGCTGCCATGGCCGCAACCCTGTCTGAATATTCATTCCCCGTTGCGGCATTTTCTTCGTCCACGTTGCAGACATAAAGCACGGGCTTTGCGGTCAAAAGCTGCAACATCGCCCAGCTTTTACGCTCTTCATCGCTGACACTTACGTTTCGGGCAGGCTTGCCGTCTTCCAGACAGCTCAGCGCGCGGCGGAGCAGCATATCCTGTTCAAGCGACTGCTTGTCGCCGCCCTTGATCTTGCGCGAAAGGTTCTGCAGGCGCTTTTCGATGCTTTCCATGTCGGCCAGCATCAGCTCCATTTCGATGGTCTGCGCATCCTCGACGGGATCAACGCGCCCCTCGACATGGGTGACGTCGTCGTTTTCAAAACAGCGCAATACGTGCGCGATGGCGTCGCATTCGCGGATATTGGCCAGAAACTGATTTCCCAGCCCCTCGCCCTTGCTGGCGCCCTTGACCAGCCCGGCGATGTCCACAAAGGTCATGCGCGTCGGGATGATCTTTTTGGACCCGGCGATTGCGGCGAGTTGATCAAGGCGCGTATCGGGCACCGAAACCTCGCCGATATTGGGTTCGATCGTGCAAAACGGGAAATTGGCGGCCTGTGCGGCGGCTGTTTTGGTCAGCGCGTTGAACAACGTGGATTTGCCCACATTCGGCAATCCGACAATTCCGGTTTTAAACCCCATCTGATCTTTCCCATCAAGAACAACGCGCCGCATCTATTGTCGCGATGCACCCCTGGTCAAGAGCAGCGCGCAAATTCCGTGCGTTTGCCATTGATTTTGTCGATCCAGTGGCCCAAAACCCGACTGAATTTGCGGGACGTGCTGACCATGACAAGAATTGACAAAACATTTGCTGCCCTGAAGGCCGAAGGCAAAGCCGCGTTCGTGACCTATGTGATGGCGGGGGACCCGGATTTTGAGACCTCGCTTGCGGTTGTCAAGGGATTGCCCGATGCAGGTGTTGACGTGATCGAGCTTGGCCTGCCCTTCACCGATCCCATGGCCGACGGCCCGACCATTCAATTGGCGGGGCAACGGGCCTTGGCGGGCGGAATGACGCTGGAACGCACGCTCGACCTGGCACGGAAATTCCGCGAAACCGACGACACAACGCCGATCGTTCTGATGGGGTATTACAACCCGATCTACAGCCGAGGGGTCGCAGAATTCCTTGCCGACGCCATGACCGCTGGCGTTGACGGGTTGATCGTCGTCGATCTGCCCCCCGAAGAAGACGACGAGCTGTGTATTCCCGCCAATGCCGCTGGCCTGAACTTTATCCGCCTTGCGACCCCAACGACGGACACAAAACGCTTGCCGAAGGTTTTGGAGAATACGTCAGGGTTTCTCTATTACGTTTCGATCACCGGGATCACCGGGGCGGCCTCGGCCAACGCCGCGGCGGTCGCGCCGGAAGTGGCCCGCATCAAGGCCGCGACCGATATCCCGGTCTGCGTCGGTTTTGGCATCAAGACGCCCGAAGCCGCCAGATCAATCGCCGAAGTGGCCGATGGTGTTGTCGTCGGCTCGGCCATCGTTGACTTGCTGGGGCAGGGGAAACCGGCGGCCGAGGTGCTGGACTTCGTTCGCGATCTTGCCGCAGGCGCGCATTCCGCCTGACCCTTGTCGCCGCCCGTAGCGCTTGATAAGGCATTCAGAACCCAGCAAGACGAGGCGATCATGGCCGTTTTCACCTGCATCGAAGATCTGCGCGTGCTTTACCAAAAACGCGTGCCGCGCATGTTTTACGACTATGTGGAAACCGGATCGTGGAGCGAGCAGACATTTCAGGAAAACAGCGCGGACTTCAAGAAGATATACCTGCGCCAGAAGATTGCCACCGACATGGCGGGCCGCACGACGGCCTGCGAACTGACGGGGCAAAAAGCGGCCATGCCCGTTGCACTGGCCCCCGTCGGGCTGACCGGGATGCAATCAGCAGACGGAGAGATCAAGGCAGCGCTTGCCGCCGAGGAATTCGGCGTGCCCTACACTTTGTCAACCATGTCGATCTGCTCGATCGAGGACATCGCCGAAAACACCACGGCCCCCTTCTGGTTTCAGGTCTACACGCTGCGCGACGACGACTTCATGAAAAACCTCATCGCGCGGGCGAAGGCCGCGAAATGTTCCGCATTGGTCATAACTGTTGATCTGCAAATTCTGGGGGACCGGCACAAGGACGCCAAGAACGGTCTTTCCGCCCCGCCAAAGCTGACGCTCAGTTCGGTTTCCAACATGATGACCAAGGTCCGGTGGGGACTGGGGATGCTCGGCACGAAACGCCGCTTTTTCGGCAATGTCGTTGGCCACGCGAAAGGCGTTTCCGATCCGTCCTCGCTGAACGCGTGGTCCGCCGAGGCGTTTGATCCCACGCTTGACTGGACGCGCATTCAAGAGATCATGAAAATGTGGGGCGGCAAGGTCATCCTGAAGGGCATCATGCGTGTGGACGACGCGAAACGCGCCGTTGAAACGGGGGCCGATGCGATCATCGTTTCAAATCACGGGGGGCGGCAATTGGATGGGGCCATATCCTCGATCCGGGCGCTGCCCGATATCATCGACGCGGTTGGCGACAAGATCGACGTTTATATGGATGGCGGTGTGCGCACGGGCCAAGACGTGCTGAAAGCCTGCGCGCTTGGGGCCAAGGGCGTCTTCATCGGGCGCGCTTTTATCTACGGTCTTGGCGCATTGGGAAAACCGGGCGTGACCAAGGCGCTGGAATTCCTGCACAAGGAACTTGATCTTTCCATGGCGTTTTGCGGCCACAAGAACATCGCGGACGTGGATCGTAACATTCTGATGGTGCCAAAGGGGTTTCGCGGAGAGTGGGAATAATCCCCCCTTTTCATTCGATCAATTTGCCCTTATAGCACCGACTTCGAGCGGCGCTTTCACCCTTGGAGGATCGCCGCTGTTTTATATTCTTAAGGAGAATTCCGATGGCTGGAGCAATACCAGATCTCAACGCCACGGCGCGTGCGGGGACAGGCAAGGGGGCCGCCCGCAAAGCTCGCCGTGAGGGCCAGGTGCCCGGAGTGGTCTATGGCGGCGGCACCGATCCGCAACCGATCAACGTCAAGTACAACGAACTGCTCAAGCGCCTGAAGGCGGGCAAGTTCCTGTCGACGCTCTATAACCTCAAGATCGAGGGCCAGGACGATGTGCGTGTCATCTGCCGCAACGTTCAGCGCGATGTGGTCAAAGACCTGCCGACGCATCTTGACCTGATGCGTCTTCACCGGACCTCGCGCATCAACCTTTTCATTCCGGTCGAATTCGTGGGCCAGGATGTCAGCGTCGGGCTGAAGCGCGGCGGCGTGCTGACGGTCGTTCGCAACGAGGTCGAACTGAAGGTGACCGCGGGCGACATCCCGGAAAAGCTGGTTGTGGATATCACCGAACACGATGTGGGCGATGTCATTCACATGTCGGAAATCACCCTGCCTGCGGGCACGCGCCCGATGATCACGGACCGGGATTTCGTGATCGCCAATATTTCGGCACCGTCCAGCCTGAAATCGTCCGGCGAGGACGAGGATGAAGGCGAAGCAACCGAAGACACGGGCGAAGAGAACGCGGCCGAGGAAACAGCCGAGGGCGGCGAAGAATAAGCTGCCTTGCCGCACGTCCCATGCTATCTAAAACGCGCCGGGGTCAAATCCGGCGCGTTTTTTCAATGAGGGCTGGCCTGTGAAACTTTTTGTCGGACTAGGAAACCCCGGTGCGAAATACGCGCAGAACCGGCACAATATCGGGTTCATGGCGCTTGATCGCATTGCTTCGGGCAACGGGTTTCCACCTTTCAGGGGGAAATTTCAGGGCGCCGTCAGCGAGGGCACGCTCGCAGGGCAGAAAACCATCCTGCTGAAGCCGGAAACGATGATGAACCTGTCGGGCCAATCGGTCGGCGAGGCCATGCGATTTTACAAGATCGCCCCCACGGACATTGTCGTTTTCCATGACGAGCTTGATCTTGCCCCCGGCAAACTGCGCGTGAAATCCGGCGGAGGGCATGCGGGGCATAACGGCCTGCGCTCGCTCCACCAGCATATCGGACCGGATTACCTGCGCGTCAGGATTGGCATCGGGCATCCGGGGCATAAGGACCGGGTCGCGGGTTATGTGCTGCACGATTTCGCGAAATCCGATCTTGGCTGGATCGAGGATGTCCTTCAGGGCATCAGCGACGGCATTGGCGAACTGGCAAAGGGCGACCAAGGGCGTTTCATGAATGCGGTTTCCCAGCGCACGGCGCCCGCGCGATCATCAAAAACGAAGCCTGACACAAACGAAAAACTGACGCCGCCAAAAGCGGTTGAGGCGGATGAAAGGACCGCGCTGCAAAAGCTGGTGGATCGGTTTCGATGAGCGTTGCCAAGGTTTTTGAAACCCAGGCGCGCGCTTGTGACATGCTGGGGTCCCCGTTTACCGCGCAAATGTTGCGCAGTATTCCCGATTGCCTGTCGGCAGAGCACCCATTGGGCCGCAAAACCCTGAACTGGCCGGGCAATATGGGGCCGGGTGGCGCATCGGTTCCGCTTCGACTGGCAGGCGGGTTTCACGCGCTGGTCCGCTTGGGGCGCGTGCCGGACCTTGCGCGGCTCTACCCACCGAATGCGACACCGGATGCGCGCAAACTGACGGTCGCCCTAAGCGATGTCATGACGCGCGAAAGCGACTTTCTGCTTGAGTGGCTGGAAAGCCCGCCACAAACGAACGAGGTTTCGCGCTCTGCCCCCCTGATCGCAGCGGGCCTGTTCCTGTCCACCCATTTCCGGTTGCCGCTTCGCCTTTTGGAACTGGGCGCGAGCGCGGGGCTGAACCTTCAGTGGGACCGGTATGCGCTGGTGGTAAACGGCCACCGCCATGGGCCTGAGGGCGCCGGTGTGACACTGGCACCGGACTGGTCGGGGGATGATCCGGGCGGTTCCGCGATCGAGGTTTCCTCAAGGGCGGGTGTCGACCTCAACCCGCTCTTCGCGGAAAACGATTTTGACCGGCTGCGGCTGATGTCTTTTCTCTGGCCCGACCAGCCCGACCGATTGGAACGCGCAAGGCAGGCCCTGAGCGTCGCGCGAGCCTACCCCGTCGCACTTGACCGCCTGAACGCCGCCGACTGGCTTGAAACCATGCTGGCCGACCCGGCGGGCGGTTCGGTCACCGTCGTATTCCACACGATTGCGTGGCAGTATTTCGATCAGGACACACAGCATCGTTGCAAAGCGGTCATAGAACGCCACGCCAACGAGGCCACGGCTGCGAATCCGCTTGCATGGCTGTCGGTTGAAGCTGACGGTGACCCAAACAGCGCGAAGATTGTCATGCGCCTGTGGCCTGAAAACAAGATTTACAACCTGGGTCGCGCCGATTTCCACGGGCGCTGGATCGATTGGCGCGCGCCCGGGACCGCAGAGAAAGAAACCTGATGCCCCCATCCCTGAAATGGCTCAGCCGCCTTGCCGACACCGTCGGAACGCTGGCAATTCCCCTGTTGAAATTCGACTGGGCGACAATCCGGCGATTGCTGGCGGTCAATTCGCTTTTCGACGCGACCCGCATCGTCGGGAATTTTTCAAACATGAAGGACCTGATTTTTCATGTCGATATGAAGGTCGCCGCGTCCAGTCCCGTGCCTTTGCCAGCCAAACCCACGGGTTTGCCGGCGCACTTCACGTTTCGCTCCGAAACCTTCAACACGGCGCATTGGATGGCAGAGCGGCGTTTCACGGCGATCGTGGCGCTCAGGGACGGGCATATCACCCATGAAGACTATTTTCTGGGCACGGGGCGCGAGGATCTGCGGATCTCGTGGTCGATGGCCAAGAGCGTACTGTCAGCGGCATTCGGCGTGGCCGTAACCAAAGGCACGATCCCTTCGATCGACCTTGGCGTCATCGATTTCGTGCCATTACTGAAGGGCACCGCGTATGACGGGGCAACGATAAAAAATGTCCTGCAAATGGCCAGCGGGGTGCGGTTCAACGAAGATTATCTTGATTATGACAGCGATATCAACCGGATGGGACGTGTCCTTGCCCTTGGACAATCAATGGACGGTTTTGCGGCCAGCCTGAAAACCCGCGACAGGGAACCCGGAGCACGCACACATTATGTCTCGATTGACACGCATGTTCTGGGCATGGTCCTGCGTGCCGCGACCGGGCAAGGTGCCGATGAATATGTCAGCGAACACATTCTGGGGCGCCTTGGGCTGGAAGGCGATGCCTATTATCTGAGCGACCGGGAAAAAAACCCGTTCGTTCTGGGCGGGCTCAACATGCGCACGCGTGATTATGCCCGCTTCGGGCTGATGTTCGCACAGAAGGGGCAGCTTAACGGGCAGCAAATCGTTTCAGAGGCGTGGATTTCGGAGTCCACCGCGAATTCCGCCCCGCCCCCGATTGACGAGGTTGCCGGGACGGATGACGGCCTCTTGGGGTATGGGTATCAGTGGTGGGTCGCGCCGAAACCGCGCAAGGGCGAGTTTTTCGCCCATGGCATCTATGGACAGTTCATCTACATCGATCAGACGCGCAAGACCGTCATTGCCACCAACGCCGCCGACCTCGGCTTTACCGAGGGCGACGGGCGCGTGACGCTGGAACATATCGCCTTTTTCCGCGCGATTGCCGATCAGGGCTGAAACCGGGGGTAATGCCAACCTGGCCAATCACTGACGTGTGGATGCCCGGTTTCAAGCGCAATTGATTTGTTACGCCGTGTCCCTCGCACCCTTAACAGAGCAGTGATGAGGGCAGCGCCTGCCTGGGTGGGTGCTTTGTGGCATTTGGTTTTCGCGCGTGTTGCCCTCATTGTAAACTCAAAGATATCACCGCATTGCGCCGTTGC
>CAYXNM010000061.1:0-1496 GCA_964466385.1 uncultured Rhodobacter sp.
AGTGCCGGCCTGTCACGCCGGAGGTCGCGGGTTCGAGTCCCGTCAACCGCGCCACTGATCGTCAAGACCAGCCATTCTTCAACTACGACCAGTGGATGTGTTCGAGAAATTCGGCCAGCAGATCTTTCCAATGGCGGAAACTGCTGTTGAAGGCGCCGGTCGAAATGCCGTCGCCCGCCATGTTGACATCCATTTTCAGCACGATGTCATTGTCGTCCGCGACATGCGCCTTGGTGTAGCGGTTGATCTTGTTCCACTCGTTCAGATCGGGCCGTTCGGTTTCCGTATCAAGTGTGAAGCTTGCGGAATACTGGATCGACTGGCAGTCCTTGTTGTCCTTACAGCCGTAAAACAGCACAACGAAGTTAACGCCATTCATTGCCGAGGTTATCATCGGATCGTTGTAGGAATCCTTTTCCACCTTGGCCTTGTAGCCCAACTCGCGGAGTGCTTCGGCAATGTCGATCGGGTATTTCGAACTCATCAAATCCTGAGCAAACACCGGAAGGGCGGTCATAGTCAAAACCAGTGTCAGTGATCGTAAACTACGCATTTGTCTATCCTGTCATTCGGATGATCCGGCCCCAGTTTACGCGATCGAGCGGAAAATACCAAATGCCCTTCTCGCGCGTGCCGAAATTGCAGTCAGATTTGGGTCGTTTTACGGTAACCGGGTGCGTAGGCAAGACGGGCCAGGGTGATCGTGGCCTCCCCCGCGCGGGTCAGGCGCTCGACGATGAAGAGGGGCGCACCGGTGGGCACGGCCAGTGCGGCTGCATCCGAGGCGGTGGCGGCTTCGGCCGTAAAGACGATATCGCCGCCGGAAAAAGGCGCATTTCGGACCAGCCATTCGTTGGCGCTGATGTCCTTGAGCGGCGCGGTCAGGATCCCCGGCACCGTGGCGGTGTTGATCCAGCGATCCTCGTAAATATAGGGGCGCCCATCGGCCAGATGAACTGTCTTGAGGTGCAACACCGCAGCACCTTGTGGCAAATTCATCCGCGCCCGCACGTGGTCCGGCGCGAGAAGCGTTTCCTGCGCAAGCATTTTGTGGCGATAGGCCTGCCCCTGGCTTTCCACCTCCTGCCGGGTGACGGGGATTTCCATGACCGCTTTGCGCACGGGATTGAGGCTGATGGTCGTTCCGGCCTTTCGCTTGCGGTCGATCAGACCGGTCTTGGCGATTTCCCCCAAGGCCCGGTTGATCGTTGCCCGCGCGCAGCCGAATTCCACTGCCAGCGCGGTCTCGGTCGGGATGACCATGCCGGCGGGCCACATGCGCGTGTGAATGCGGCGCAACAGCTCCTGTTGGATGGTCCGATAGTCGGACGGGCTCATAATTGCGCCCGAAGGTGACGGATCGTGGCGCGATAGGCCTCTGTTATTTCGGCCTCGTGCATGTGTTGGTGGTCGCGCACCACGTGGCGGCCTGCCGACCACACATTGCGCACCTGATGATCGTCGCGGGCGAAAATCCACGTGTCCAGCAAGCGATC
>CAYXNM010000061.1:1596-15704 GCA_964466385.1 uncultured Rhodobacter sp.
GTCATCTGGGTTGCGTGGATCAGACACCAGTTCGCCCCGACCTCGACGTTTCTCAGCAACCATTCAACCGGTCGCGCGCCCAGAGCGGCCTTGATCTCGGCGACTTCGGCAATCTGTTCGGCAATGTGGATATGCACAGGCCCGTCAGGGGAAAGGGCGGCGATCTGCGCCAGAACCTCGCTTGGAACCGCGCGCAAAGAATGGGGCGCGACACCGATGCGAAAGTCCCGCGACGCTGCACGACCTGCGGATGTGGCCGCCTCCAGCAGCTTTTCAAACCGTTGAGGATCGTTGCCGAATCGGTGCTGACCGCCTGCAAGCGCGCGCCCGTCGCATCCGCCTTGCGCATAATAGACCGGCAGATGCGTAAGGCCGATCCCGCTTTGCACGGCGGCCTCGATCACGGCCAGCGACATCTCGGCGACATGGTCATAGGATTGGCCGTCGCGCTGGTGATGCAGATAGTGAAACTCGCCCACGGCAGCGAACCCGGCTTTCAGCATCTCCATCTGCGCGAATGCTGCGATTGCGCGTATGTCCATTGGGGTCAGAATGTCCAGAAAACCGTACATCAGCTTGCGCCACGTCCAGAAACTGTCGTTTGCGCCAGCGCCCCTGGTTTCGGTCATCCCGGCCATGGCCCGTTGAAACGCATGGGAATGGAGGTTGCCCGGCGCGGGCAGGGCGACGTCCAGCGTCGACCCCGCCGGGGGTTGTTGCGCGCGCACTTCGCTGATCCGGCCATCCCGCCCGATGTCGATTCGCACGTTTTCCTGCCATCCCTTGGCCGTAAGTGCTTGTGCTGCCCAGAGAGTTTTCACCTGTTTTCCCGCGTTGACAATTTAATATGACTAGACATAATAAGAATATGTCTGCCAAAAACAAGTGAATCCTGACATGCCCCTTTCGATTTTGACACAGTGCCGACTGGCCACCATGGCAAGCGAAAAACCTTATGGCTTGGTGGATGATGGTGCGGTCGTGCTGGGGCGCGGTCGCGTTCAGTGGGCCGGGGCGCAGGCGGACCTGCCAGAAGAGTTTTCCGGCGCGAACAGGATCGACCTGGGCGGGCGGCTGGTTACACCTGCGCTGATCGATTGTCATACCCATCTTGTCCATGGCGGGGATCGCGCGCTGGAATTCGAGATGCGCCTGAAAGGTGCTGGCTATGAGGAGATCGCCCGCGCCGGCGGTGGTATCGTTTCCACTATGCGCGCGACCCGCGCGGCATCGGTCGATGATCTGGTGCGCTCGGCCCTGCCAAGGTTGAACGCCCTGATTGACGAGGGCGTGAGCGTGGTTGAAATCAAATCCGGCTACGGGCTGACGATCGAGGATGAACTGAAAATGCTGCGCGCCGCACGCGCGCTGGGGGAAACCCTGCCGGTGCGTGTGGTGACAAGCTGGCTGGCGGCACATGCCTTGCCCCCGGAATACGAAGGCAAACCCGACGCCTATATCGACGAGGTTGCCATCAAAGGCCTGCATCGCGCCCATGCCGAAGGGCTGGTGGATGCAGTGGACGGTTTTTGCGAAGGGATCGCCTTTTCGCGCGACCAGGTTGCGCGGGTTTTTCAGGCGGCGCTTGCGTTGGGTCTGCCGCTCAAACTGCATGCCGAGCAGCTTTCGAACCTTGGCGGGGCGGCAATGGCCGCCAATCTGGGGGCCATGTCGGCGGATCATCTGGAATACCTCGATCAAACCGGCGTTGCGGCATTGGCGAATGCCGGGACGGTGGCGGTTCTTTTGCCCGGCGCATTCTTCACCCTTCACGAAACACAGCATCCGCCGGTTCAGGCGCTGCGCGAAGCCGGCGTTGCCATGGCGATTGCGACCGACGCGAACCCCGGTTCGTCACCGCTTTATTCACCGCTTTTGACCATGAATATGGCCGCGACGCTCTTTCGGATGACCCCGGAAGAAACGCTTGCCGGAATGACCCGAAATGCGGCGTGCGCCTTGGGGATTGGCCACGAGGCAGGCTCGATCGAGGTGGGAAAAAACGGCGATCTTGCCGTGTGGGACGTCGCTCATCCTGCCGAACTGTCCTACCGGATGGGGTATAACCCGCTCTTCCAACGCATATTCAAAGGCCAGGTCTGATGCTGACACCAGCAAAGGTCACGCTTGAGCATATCGAGCAAATCTATCGCGGCGGGGATGCACGAATTGATCCCGCCTGTCGCCCAGCCGTCGATCGGGCGCATGAAATCGTGGTCAAAGCTGCCGAGGGTGATGCGCCGGTTTACGGGGTGAATACGGGATTTGGCAAGCTGGCCTCGATCCGTATCGCGCCTGAAGATACGGCGACGTTGCAGCGCAACCTGATCCTCAGCCATGCTGCGGGTATCGGGCCTCAGCTGCCTGTCGGGGTTGTGCGCCTTCTCATGGCGCTTAAGATGACCTCGCTGGGGCGCGGTGCGTCGGGCGTGCGCTGGGACGTGGTTGCGCTGCTCGAACAGATGCTGCGTCACGGTGTTTTGCCGATCATTCCTGCCCAAGGCTCGGTCGGGGCGTCGGGCGATTTGGCCCCGCTTGCCCATATGGCGGCCGTCATGATTGGCGAAGGTCGAGCGACCTTCAAGGGTGCCGAGATGAGCGGCGGCGATGCGCTTACGCGCGCGGGCCTCTCCCCCCTGATCCTCGGCCCAAAAGAGGGGCTTGCGCTGATCAACGGAACACAGGTTTCAACAGCGCTGGCGCTTGCCGGGCTGTTTGCCGTGTGGCGGGCTGGTGTGACCTCGCTGGTGACAGGGGCGTTGTCGACCGAGGCGGCCATGGGCTCCTCGGCACCTTTCCGGCCTGAAATCCATACGTTGCGCGGCTTGCCGGGGCAGATTGAAACAGCCGCGCAATTGCGCGCGCTTCAGGACGGCTCGGAAATTCGGGAAAGTCACCGGCAAGGGGATGAGCGTGTGCAGGATCCTTACTGCATTCGTTGCCAGCCGCAAGTTCTGGGGGCCGCGTTGGATATCCTGCGACAGGCCGCCAATGTCTTGACGATCGAGGCGAATGCCGTCACCGATAACCCCTTGGTGTTGGGCGATGGCGCCATCATTTCGGGGGGCAATTTTCACGCCGAACCCGTTGGCTTTGCTGCCGACCAAATCGCCATGGCGGCGGCGGAAATGGGGGCGATTGCACAGCGCAGAATCTCGTTGCTGGTCGATCCTGCGCTTTCCTTTGGCTTGCCTGCCTTCTTGTCCCCCGATCCCGGATTGAATTCCGGCATGATGATCGCCGAAGTCACCTCGGCCGCTTTGATGAGCGAAAACAAGGCTTTGGCTAATCCTCGTGTGATTGATAGCACGCCCACCAGCGCCAATCAGGAGGACCATGTTTCCATGGCCTGCCACGGCGCGCGGCGATTGGCCGAGATGGCCGAAAACCTGGCCGGCATCATCGGCATCGAAGCGATGGCCGCCGCCCAAGGGGTTGAATTCCGCGCCCCTCTTGCGACCAGCCCGAAATTGCTTGGACATATTGGCGCGATCCGTGCGGCCTTGCCCAGCCTTGGGCGTGACCGTTTCATGTCAGACGATATCGCCGCCGTGACGCAGCTTGTGAAAGATGGCGGGTTGCTGCCGAACGCAGCGCCTCGATTGAAGGAGAGTTAGATGGCAAACCCCAGACATAACATGCGCGATGTGAAAGCGCCGCGCGGTGCGAACCTGAATTGCCTTAGCTGGGCGACCGAAGCGCCTTTTCGCATGATCCAGAACAACCTGGACGCGGAAGTTGCCGAAAACCCCCATGAATTGGTGGTTTATGGCGGCATCGGGCGTGCCGCGCGCACCTGGAGCGATTTTGACCGGATCACCGAAACGCTGAAAACCCTTGGCGAGGATCAAACGCTGCTGGTCCAGTCGGGCCGCCCCGTGGGTGTCTTTCCAACCCATAAGGATGCGCCGCGCGTGTTGATTGCCAACTCGAACCTCGTCCCGGCCTGGGCCAATTGGGACCATTTCAATGAACTCGATAAAAAGGGTTTGATGATGTATGGCCAGATGACCGCCGGGTCGTGGATTTACATCGGCACCCAAGGCATCGTTCAAGGCACGTACGAGACATTTGCCGAAGCTGGGCGGCAACATTACGGCGGGGATCTGACCGGCCGCTGGGTCCTGACCGGAGGGTTGGGCGGTATGGGCGGGGCGCAGCCACTGGCAGCGGTGATGGCAGGGGCGTGTTGTCTGGCGGTCGAATGCAATCCCGACAGCATCGATTTTCGCCTGCGCACCCGGTATGTGGACGAAAAGGCCGAAACGCTGGATCAGGCGCTGGCAATGATCGACCGCTGGACCAAGGCGGGTGAAGCGAAATCTGTCGGCTTGCTGGGAAATGCTGCGGACATTTTTCGCGAGATTTATGATCGGGGGGTGCGGCCCGATATCGTGACGGACCAGACCTCGGCCCATGATCCGATCAACGGGTATTTGCCGCAAGGCTGGACGATGGCCGAGTGGCGCGCGGGGCGTGAGAGTGATCCCAAAGCGGTGGAAGTGGCGGCGCGGGCGTCAATGAAAGAACATGTCGCGGCGATGGTCGATTTTTGGAATGCGGGCGTGCCGACGCTGGATTATGGCAACAATATCAGACAGGTGGCGAAGGACGAGGGGCTGACCAACGCGTTTGCATTTCCGGGATTCGTTCCCGCTTATATCCGGCCCTTATTTTGTCGCGGGATCGGACCATTTCGCTGGGTCGCTCTTTCCGGGGACCCCGAGGACATTTACAAGACCGATGCCAAGGTCAAGGAACTGATGCCACATGATCAGCACTTGCACAATTGGCTGGACATGGCGCGGGACCGCATCGCGTTTCAGGGGTTGCCGTCGCGCATCTGTTGGGTCGGGCTTGGGGATCGGCACAGGCTGGGACTGGCGTTTAACGAGATGGTTGCCAGTGGCGAATTATCCGCGCCCGTGGTGATCGGGCGGGACCATTTGGACAGCGGTTCGGTCGCGTCGCCCAATCGGGAAACCGAAGCGATGCGTGATGGTTCGGATGCGGTGTCGGACTGGCCCTTGCTGAATGCGTTGCTGAACACGGCCAGCGGGGCGACATGGGTCAGTTTGCATCACGGGGGCGGTGTCGGGATGGGGTATTCCCAGCATGCTGGAATGGTGATTGTCGCGGATGGAACCAAAGACGCGGCCCGTCGGATCGGGCGGGTTTTGTGGAACGATCCGGGCACGGGTGTCATGCGGCATGCGGATGCTGGGTATGACGAGGCGCTTGACTGTGCGCGAGAACATCATCTGGATTTGCCGGGAATTCTTGGGTGACAGCGCGGGGGCCAGCCCCCGCGACCCCCGGGATATTTGCACCACAAAGATGAAGGCGTTTGTTACGGGAACGTTGCCAGAAGTTTTTGTGCTTGCCCGGCCGGTTTGGCGAGGGTGGATTTGTCCTCACCCGGGAAGAACCGCGCCCGCAGGGCCGTTGGCATCGGGTCGGGGCGAAAGGTTTCAACGCGAAGCGACTGGCGCTCGGTCTCGGCCGCCCAGGCGTTCCAGATCGCACGTTGTGCCGCCTTTGAGGCGCTGTAGGCCCCAAAGAATTTCTGATGCGCCCGGTTGTCATCGGGCAGGATCGCGATCCCGGATTTTGACGCGCGCAGCAAGGGGTCGGTCATGGCGGCGATTTCCTGTGTGGCCGCTATATTGACCGCCAGAGATTTCTTCCAGTCCGAAGGGGGGATATGACCAACCGGCGACAAGGGGCCGGTGAAAATGGCCGCATGCACCAGCAAATCAAGATGTCCCCAGCGTTCGTGGATGGCCAGACACATGCGCTGAAGCCCCTGATTGTCGGTGATATCCAGCGGCACAAGCGTTGCTGCACCGCCATTTGCGCTGATCCTGTCGTCAAGATCTTCCAGCGCGCCGACGGTGCGCGCAAGGGCGATGACGTGCCATCCGCTTTTCCCCAAAGCCTCGGCCACGGCCCGGCCGAACCCACGCGACGCGCCGGTGATCAGGGCGATTTTTTCGCTCATTCCGCTGCTTTCAGCTCAAACCCGCGGTCGACCATGTCGCGGGGCGTGACCGGGTATTGGCCGGAAAAACAGGCGTCGCAATATTGCGGGCAGTCATTATTCCGCCCGTCAGGTTCACCGGTCGCGCGGTAAAGTCCGTTCATTGAGATGAACCGCAAACTGTCCACCGCCAGATGGACGCGCATTTCTTCGGTCGACATACCCGCCGCCAGCAGCTTGCCGCGATCAGGCGTGTCCACCCCGTAAAAACAGGGCCACGCCGTGGGGGGGGAAGCGATGCGGAAATGCACTTCGCGCGCGCCGGCGTCCAGCACCATTTCCTTGATCTTGCGCGAGGTCGTGCCCCGCACGACGCTGTCGTCAACAAGAATGATCCGCTTGCCTTTGATGAGCGCGCGATTGACGTTGAGTTTCAGGCGCACACCCATGTTCCTGATCTGCTCGCTCGGTTCGATGAACGTGCGCCCCATATACTGGTTGCGGATGATCCCCATGGCATAGGGAATGCCGCTTTGCTGGCTGTAACCGATGGCCGCCGGGGTGCCGCTGTCGGGAACGGGGCAGACCAGGTCCGCGTCGACATGGGTTTCGCGTGCCAGCTCGACCCCGATCTGGCGGCGCGTTTCATAAACCGACCGGCCGCCCAGAATGCTGTCAGGGCGCGAGAAATAGACGTGTTCGAATATGCATGATCGGGGCGCGGCCGTTTCAAATGGCCGGAAACTTTCCACGCCATTGCCGTTGATGACGACCATTTCGCCCGGCTCGATTTCGCGCTGGAACTCTGCCCCGATGATGTCCAGCGCGCATGTTTCGCTGGACAGAACCCAGCCGTCCCCGACCCGGCCCAGCATCAGGGGGCGCACGCCCAAAGGATCGCGCACACCGATCAGTTTGGTTCGGGTCATGGCCACGATCGAGAACGCGCCTTCGACCCGGCGCAAGGCGTCTTTCATGCGCTCCGGAATGTTGGACTGGATCGAACGGGCCATCAGGTGGATGATACATTCGCTGTCTGACGAGCTTTGAAAGATCGAGCCGCGCTCGATCAGTTCACGCCGCAGCGACAAGGCGTTGGTGATGTTGCCATTATGCGCCAGCGCTGATCCGCCCATGGCAAACTCGCCGAAAAAGGGTTGCACATCGCGAATCGCGGTCTGCCCTTTGGAGCCAGCCGTGGAATACCGCACGTGTCCAATGGCCAGTTCACCGGGCAGCGTCTCCATCAGACCGGCCTTGGTGAAATTGTCGCGCACATAGCCGAACCGACGTGCGGAATTGAAACCCGTGTCGGGATGATAGCTGACGATACCGCCCGCTTCCTGACCGCGATGTTGCAGCGCGTGCAGCCCGAGTGCCACGAAATTGGCGGCCTCTGCCACCCCGATGACGCCGAACACACCACACTCCTCTTTCAGACGATCATCGTCAAAGGGATGGGCCAAAAATGGTTTCACATGTTTCAGCATGCAGCGCGCGAATCCGGGGAAAACCTGAATTGCGCCTTTCTTAGATGCCGCCTGTCAAAGAGTCACGCCTTCAAATGGCGGCGCCGTGAAATTATCCGCTCTGACATTTCTCAAGGATCCCTGCCTGTTCAGCGGTTGCTCAGGTGCCGGATGTACCGGATTGATCCGCTTCATCCTGGGGACCACCGTTGGGCGCACAGGAACCGGTCAGTTGTTCATACCGGGAAACGATCCATTCCGGGGCCTCCGACGGGATCTGTTTTTCAATGATATCGCGCGTCTGACCGAACACCTCGGCTGAACGGGAATTGTCAATCATCTCGATCCCCTGACCCGCGGGAACGATCCGGTCATATATGACGAAGGCGACCGCGACCAG
Organism: uncultured Rhodobacter sp.; assembly: GCA_964466385.1. Taxonomy (GTDB): domain Bacteria; phylum Pseudomonadota; class Alphaproteobacteria; order Rhodobacterales; family Rhodobacteraceae; genus UBA5972. The sequence goes on from CAYXNM010000061.1 coordinate 9,446, forward strand.
CAATGCACCGCGCAGGACGCCGAAAAGGAAACCCAGCCCCTGATCAAATCCTCCAAGGGCGGATTTCTGGACCAGCGACGAAAAGAGCGGCGTGAAGATCGAAACCACGATCAGGGCCACCGCGAACACGGCCGTAAACGCGGCAAGGACGGACAATTCACAACTGTCCGCCAGAAAATCACCCACGACCGGGATTTCCTTGACCAGTGGTTCGGCCTGCGGCGCAAAGACAAAGGCGACGATCGCGGCCAGTATCCAGCCCGCAATCGACAGAACTTCGCGCACGAACCCGCGTGAAAACGCCAGCACCGCAGAGACAAGAATGATCCCGGCGACACCGCCGTCCACAAGAGTGAAACCTTCCATGAGCAGATTTGCCCCTTTAATTCCTAGCGCTTACGTCCCCGAAGACCTCTACAATAAAATCGTCGAGGTCGGAAAGTTTTTTAATCCCAAATTCGCCGGATGCCACTGCTTTTATCGACATTGGCGCGATTGCTGCGCGAAATCCCAGCTTTTTCGCCTCTTTTAGGCGGGCATCCGCCTGTGTGATGGGGCGCAAGGCCGCCGAAAGGCTGATTTCCCCGAAAAAGACGGTGTTTGCGGGCAGCGGCTGGTCCTGACGCGCGGAAACAAGGGCGGCGGCGACCGCCAGATCGGCGGCGGGTTCGGAGATGCGCAGGCCTCCGGCGATGTTGAGGTAGACATCCATCCCCCCAAATCCGATCCCGCAGCGTGCGTCCAGCACCGCCAGGATCATCGACAACCGCCCGCTGTCCCAGCCAACGACGGTACGTCGCGGCGTGCCAAGCGGAGAAGGCGCGACCAGTGCCTGGATCTCGACCAGCAGCGGGCGGGTGCCCTCGATGCCTGCAAAAACCGCCGAACCGGAGGCGGGTGAGTCCCGTTCCGACAAGAAGAGCGCCGAAGGGTTGGCCACCTCGGCCAGCCCAGCACCGGTCATCTCGAAAACCCCGATCTCGTCCGCCGGGCCAAAGCGGTTCTTGACCGCGCGCAGAATGCGGAACTGATGACCGCGCTCGCCTTCGAAATAAAGGACGGTGTCGACCATATGTTCGACAACGCGCGGCCCGGCGATCTGGCCGTCTTTGGTGACGTGGCCCACCAGCACGACCGAGATGCCGCGCCGTTTTGCGAATGTCGTCAGTTCATGGGTTGCCGTGCGGACCTGACTGACGGACCCCGGCGCGCTGTCCACGTGATCGGCCCACATCGTCTGGATGGAATCGATGATGGCGAAATCGGGTTTTTCCGTTTCGAGCATGGTCAGGATATCGCGAAGATTGGTTTCCGTCGCCAGCTTGACCGGCGCCTGGGAAAGCCCCAGACGCGCGGCGCGCATCCGGATCTGGCTGGCGGCCTCCTCGCCGGAAACATAGACCGTTTTCAGGCCCTTGTTGGCGAACGCCGCCGCCGCCTGCAACAGGAGCGTGCTCTTGCCGATGCCGGGATCGCCCCCGACCAGTATGGCCGATGCGGGCACAAGGCCGCCCCCCAGGACCCGGTCGAATTCCGCGATCCCCGAGGTCCGTCGCGGCAGCGGTGCCTCTTGCGCGCTCAACGCGCCAAGCTCGATACGCCGCCCCTTGGCCGCCCCGAGGGATTTGCCCGCGGGGCCGGCGGTCAGGGCGGCTTCCTCGACGATCGTGTTCCACTGGCCACAGGCCTCGCATTTGCCCGCCCATTTCTTGTGGCTGGCCCCGCAGGCCGAACAGGTGAATGCTGTGGTCTTAGCCATCGTTCAACCGTTTGCTGAGGAAAGAGATCGCAAAACTGGCCATAACGCAGCCCGTGAAAAGGTAAAGCCCCCACGCCGTTTCCACCCGCCCGATGCCAATGCCCTTGATCAGGATGATATAGATCGCAATCAGGAAAATGTCGGCCATCGCCAGTTTTCCCAGAATGATCAGGGCGGGGATCAGTCTGGGCGACAAGAGATCAAAGTGGATCAGCGCAAGGCCGAGTGTCTTGACGTAAGGTGCGAACAGCGCAAATGCGGTCACGAGCAACGCCAGATAGATGTCCTGTCGCCAAAGCTCCTGAAGGCCGGTGATGACAGAGATTTCGTCCAGCCCGAAAAGCGGCAGCAGACCCGCGCGCAGCAATGGCGCGAACCAGGCGACCGGAAACAGGACCAACAGGCTGAGGTTGGCGATTACGAGCGCCGGTTTCATGACGGCACCTGCGTGGCGATCAAACTGTCCAGCGACGCAACCAGACCGACCCAGACCGCCAGAACGATGACAAGTTCGACGAACAGATACCGCCCGCCCGCGCCGTATATCGCCTTGGCCCAGCCCAGAAACCCCGAGAGCGTCAGAAGAACCGAAATGATGAGGATATTCGGGCTTTCAAGCAACGACCCCGCCACGTAACGCCCGCTGAAAATCAGAACCACCTGAGGGACCATCAGCGCGCCTGCCATGATGATGCCGATCCGCGAACGATGCCGGCCCGTCGCCAGGCGCAGTATGGCCGACAAGAGCAGGGAAATCGGCAGGACATAAAGGACAAACAGGAATCCCAGCAGTTTCAGAACACCCATTTTCCCTCTACCTCACGGCTTCAATCGGCCCGGTTGCCCGCGCATTGATGAACTGGTCGAGATAGGGATCGCCGCTGTCGTCCAGGTCACCAACCGGACCGGTCCACTGGACCTTGCCATCGTGAAGCATGGCGACATTGTCAGCGATCGCCCGGACACTTGACATGTCGTGCGTGATCGTCATCGCGGTTGCCCCCATTTCCACCACGATCTCGCGGATAAGCTCGTTGATGACGCCGGACATGATCGGGTCAAGGCCGGTCGTGGGTTCGTCAAAGAAAATGATCTCGGGCTCCGCTGCGATCGCGCGGGCAAGGCCGACACGCTTCTGCATGCCCCCCGAAAGCTCGGCGGGGAACAGATCGGCGACCTCGGGGCGCAAACCGACGCGGCGCAGTTTCTCAAGCGCAACGGCGCGGGCCTGATCTTTCGGCTTTTTCAATGTGCCGCGCAGCAACCGGAAGGCCACGTTTTGCCACACGCTGAGGCTGTCAAACAGGGCGCCGCCCTGAAAAAGCATGCCAAAACGCGCCAGAAACGCATCCCGGTCGCCTTTTTCGGTGTCTTTGCCGTTGACCAGAATTGTGCCGGAATCCGGTTTCAGCAGCCCCAGAACGGTCTTGATCATGACGGATTTACCGGTGCCCGACCCGCCGATGATGACCATGCTTTCGCCTTTGTCCACCGACAGGTTGACGCCTTGCAGAACCCGGTTCGACCCAAAGCTTTTGGCGATATCGCGAAATTCGATCATGGCGTTGGTCATTGGCTGAAGAAAAGCTGTGTCAGGATGAAATTCGACGCAAGGATCAGGACGGATGCCGAAACCACCGCGTTGGTCGTCGCGCGCCCGACGCCCTGCGCGCCCCGGCCTGAATTGATGCCGTGGTAGCACCCCATGACCGCGACGATAAAGCCGAAAACCGCAGCCTTGATCAGCCCGGAAGTCACATCCCAGCTTTCAAGGAAACTGACCGTGTTGGAGATATAGGTCGCCGAATTGAACCCAAGGCTGGACGTTCCCACCAGAAATCCGCCGAAGATGCCGAGGCTGTCCCCGATGGCGACCAGCACCGGCATGACGAGCGTTGCCGCCACCACGCGCGGGACGGTCAGGTATTTCGTGGGGTGGGTCGAAAGCGTGACGAGTGCGTCGATCTGTTCGGTCACTTTCATCGTGCCCAGTTCCGCCGCGATCGAGGCCGCAACCCGACCGGCGACCATCAGACCGCCCAGAACGGGGCCGAGTTCGCGCACCATGCCAATGGCGACGATCGAGGGTACAGCACTTTCGGCATTGAAACGCGATCCCCCCGCATAAATCTGCAAAGCCAGCGCACCGCCGGTGAACAGCGCGGTAAGACCCACGACCGGCAGGCTGAAATAGCCAATGGCCAAAACCTGTTGCAGGAATTCCTTAAGGTAGAAAGGAGGGCGGAAAATGTGTGATACAAGTGTGATCACAAACAGGAAGACACGCCCGATGGCGGCGAGAAAGGCCAATGTTGATCTGCCGATCGGCGCCAGAATTGCTGTTGCGGGGTTCATATTTACCAGTGTGCTCGTCTTAAGGTCCGGTGCCAGTGTAAACGCGTTCATAGCGTGCGCCAAGGCTGGTCAGGACTTCATGCCCGATCGTGCCTGCGCCTTCTGCGATCCGGTCGATATTCTGGTGTTCGCAGATCAGGTCCATCCTGTCCGGCACCCGGTCCAGATCCGTGACATCGACCGTGATCAAGTCCATCGAGACCCGCCCCGCCAGCGGGCACGCGACCCCGTCTGCAAAAGCCGAAAGGCGGCCGGAACCGGCGGCGCGCAAAAAGCCGTCGGCATATCCGGCGGACAGGGTCGCAATTCTTGACTTTCGCGTGACCTGCCACGCCCCCCCATACCCGACCGCCGCGCCCACATCGAGATTGCGCACCTGAATGACAGGTGCGGAAAGACGCACAACAGGCGTCGCGGAAAGAAAGGGCCACCCGCCATAGATCCCGATCCCCGGGCGGCAAAGGTCAAAGTGATAGGCCGCGTCCAGCAATATCCCCGCCGTAGCCGCCAGCGACCGGCGCACGCCGGTGCCATCGGTCATCGCGTGAAACGCCTTCAACTGCGCCTTGTTTTGGGGGTGCTCCGGGTCGTCTCCGCAGGCCAGGTGACTCATGATCAGGGACGGACCCAGTTCCAGCACCTCTGCGCGGATCGAGGCAAACGCGTCCGATTCCATTCCGAGGCGGTTCATTCCGGTGTCGAGTTGAAGACCGAAAGCGCGTCCGGGCAACATCGCGACATGACGCGCGACCTGATCGGGCGCGTTCAGCAAGGGCGTCAGATCATGTGCTGCCAGCAGGTCGCTGTCCCCTTCCATGTGCCCTGAAAACACGAAGATTTCCGCTTTTGGCCCTGTCGCTCTGCGCACCGCCACACCTTCACTGGCCAATGCGACAAAGAACGTGTCTACACCCCTGGCCGCCAGAAAACCCGCGACCCTTGCCGCCCCCAAACCATAGGCGTCCGCCTTGACGACTGCCCCGGTTTCGGTCCCGTGTTCGGATATCGCGTCAAGTGCGCGCCAATTGGAAAAAAGGGCGTCCAGGTCGATCGTCAGTGTTCCCGCAGGCATCGTTCCCTCGCGTTTCAGGGTTCGGCGACAAGGGGCACGGACAGACCGGCGCCGTCAACCGGAATTTTGGTCGCGTTGCCGGTGGCGTGGGTAAGCAGCGCCGGGGTGTCGCCCGAATCGGCAAGGTCCGGACCCGGTTTTCCCGCTTGTGGCAGTTCGGCCGCCATCAATGCCCATCTGCTTTCCTTTGATTGCTGACGTCGTGCGCCATTGAAATCGTTTCATCGGCCAGCCCGTTCAGCGCGGATTGCGCCGCTTGTGCGTCACGTGCCTCGATCGCATCCGCGATGGCGGTGTGAAGCGCGATGATCTTTTCGCGGTTGCGTGCGGAAAACGTGATCATGTTCATGAGCGGCTGCATCGCTTCGACCGCGCCGGCGAGTTGATAGGACAGGACGGGATTGCACGCCCCGTCCACCAGCGCCCGGTGAAAGGCGACATCGCTGTCGCAAAAGCTTTCGTCGCTGAGGCCCGGCTGCCCCTGACGGTGAATTTCGGCGCGCATCGTCGCCAGGTGGTCCGGCTCGCGCCGTTTGGCAGACAGGGGAACGCAGGCGCACTCCAGCGCAAAGCGCGCCTCGCACGCGGTTTCAAAACTGATGTCGTTCATCGAGATCAAAAGGGTCGAGGTCGTGATCTGCTGGCGATACGCCTCGGGAAAGCTGAGCCGGTTGACGAATGCGCCACCGGTCGCGCCGCGCAGTGTCCGGATCAGGTTCTGCGCCGCCAGACGTTTGAGTGCCTCGCGCACGGTGGGGCGAGAGACGCTGAACTGCTCGGCCAGTTCCGCTTCGCTGGGGAGGCGCTGTTCCACCGGCAAGACCCCCGAAATGATCGACGCCCGGATCGCTTCGGCGATCTGCGCGGAAAATTCTCCGTTTGATTTCAGGCGTGTTTTTCCCGACATTTCCCGTGTGCCTCAATTGTCTGACAATTAAACGTTTGACATTTATCATATCGCGGTTATCAGTGCCGTGAAACGCCTTTTTGGCGTGCCCGCTATTTCGAAAGCTACACCTGATGCGGAACCTGGTTTTGCAGAATGCGGCAGCGGCCCGTTGGTTGGCCTTTTT
>CAYXNM010000062.1:0-15421 GCA_964466385.1 uncultured Rhodobacter sp.
CTAGCTGTCCTGAGGTTGTGTCGCGGTCCGTGGATCGGCTGAATTTTGTTGGTGGAAAAAGCGGCTTTTTCGCTGTTCGCGCGCCGCAAGAATGCGATAGTCTTTCGCGAACCTGACAAGCGAGACAACCGGATGGCCCCCAAACCCCTCAGCGTCGAAAAAACCATTGCAAGCGCCAGGTCCCTTGCCCGTCAGGGTGATCTGGATGGCGCACGCACGCAGTATGAACTGGTTCTCAAACGCTTTCCCGTGAATGGGCGGGCAAAGAAAGGCCTGCTGGAACTCCAGACCCAGGCCCAGCAGATCCATCCGGTTCTCAACACGGAAACGGTCAAGACCCTGTTTGCACAATATGGACACGGGCAGGTGCAACCGGTCCTGAACCAGGCGCTTGTCTATTCGCTGGCCTATCCACAGGCGGCGATCATCCACAATCTGTGCGCGGTTTGCCTGCGCGATCTGCGCCAGTACAAACGCGCGATCGACTTTTGCAACCGCGCGATAGAAACCGCCCCGGATTTCGTCGAACCCCATAACAATCTGGCCGTGATCTATCGTGATATCGGGGATCCGGAAACCGCGCTGGAACATTGCCTGGCCGGACTGAAAATCGATCCCGGTTTTTTTGACGGTCAGCGCATGCACGCGCTCATACTCGTTGATCTCGAACGTCGTGAAGAGGCGCTGGAGCAGTTGTCGAACCTTCAGAAACAGGCGCCCGAAGTGGCGGAAATCCCCTATTACCTTGGGGTCAATTATTTTGAGTTGGGCCGGTTTGACGAAGCGGTGGCCGCCCTTGATCAGGCCAATGCACTCGACCCCGACTACGCGCCGGGATTTGCAATCCGCGCGGATATTCGAAAATACACTGAGGGCGACCCGCTTTTTGATGATCTGCACCGGATGCTGGAATCGCCAAAAACACCACCACACGAAAAAATTACGGTCTGTTTCGCGCTGGCGAAGATTTACGAAGACGTCGGGAATGTCGACGAAAGTTTTCGCCTGTTGGCGCTTGGAAACGAAAAGGTCTGGGAAGGCGAGCGGTTCTCGATCGCGGACGAGCGGCGATATTTCGAAACCGTGAAATCGGGATTCGCAGAAATCGCCGATGACCTTCCGCCCCGAACCGATCCCGGCGAGAAATCCGTGATTTTCATCGTCGGGATGCCACGGTCGGGGACCTCGCTGGTTGAACAGATACTCGCCAGCCACTCGCGGGTCTTTGGCGCGGGCGAGTTGGAATTCGTCACACAGATCATGCGCGAAATCGTGCCACGAGACACGAATGATCCGATAGCGGAGGCAAAATCAGCGCCGCGCGCCCGAACGATCGGCGACCTGCGGGAAAGATACCTTGACGCGTTGACACGCTTTGAGATTTCCGAGCCGTTGGTCACCGACAAGATGCCGCAGAATTTTCTTAGTGTCGGCCACATACTAACGGCTTTTCCAACCGCAAAAATCATTAACCTCAACCGCGATCGCGTTGCCGTCGGATGGTCGATCTTCAAACGGCGTTTTGCCGGAACCGCCCACAAATACGCCTATCGTCAAGGCGATATCGTGGAATACTACAATCTCTATGAAGACATCATGGCGTTTTGGCGGGTTCGTTTCGGCGATCGGATTTATGACGTCGATTACGAGGCGCTGACCGAAAACCAGGAAGCCGAGACGCGAAAACTGCTCGCGTTTTGCGATCTGGAATGGGAGGACGGTTGTCTGGACTTTCAGGCAACCCGTCGTGCGGTAAAAACATTCAGCCTGCATCAGGTTCGCAAGAAGATGTATCAGGGCAGTTCCCAGGCCTGGCGCAGGTTTGAGCGGCACCTTGGTCCCTTGATCGCGGGATTGTCGGCAAGGCAATGACGCGGCGATCTCCGCGCCGGCGCGGACAGGGGCCGGACCGGCCTATTTCTCGTCCGACCGGCGCCAGTATTTGGGCGCGCTGCGCCTTACTTTGAGGTTCATGAACCCCGGAATGTTGTGCGGAAATGTCGGCCTGACCGCTGAAAAGGTGTTGGACCGGTTTCGACGGCGCAGGACCTCTCTTTGCATCAGTTTGCGCGATTGGCTGGCGGACCAGATGTGATTGAGAACAAACACGGGTTTAAGCACCCGAACGAAGTACCGGATATAGGGTTGCGAAATATCCACGCGCCAGGTGAGATTCGCAACGCAGTGGCCCGGCGAAGTCTCTGAAACGTCCATATAACCTGCGCCGTTGAAATCACCCTGCACCGAGATCGTCATGGACCGGTGCGGAACAAGTTCCGCGATTCTCGCAATGAAAAAGAAAGAATGCGGCAGCCAGCCTTTGGTGTGCAGGCGGATCGTCATGCCCAGTCCGTCCGCAGCCCCCTTGTGCACAAGCTCGCCGCGCATGAACACGTTGGGGCACCAGAACTGGAGCTGATCGGGATCAAGAACGATATCGGTCAGCTCCTCGGGCCTGGCTTCCAGTTCCCATTGAGTGGTGATCTCAAAATCTGGTCTTCGCGGGCGGTCAGACCTCATGTGTGCCGGTCCTTTTATTTGATGACGCAGGGAATTGAGAACGGGGTTTTGAGCGCGCGAACCCTGCCAGGGCGACGCCGAGGGTCGCGATCGGCAGGATCGTCAGCGCGCTCTGAACCGCGATGTCCGAAAAGATGTCGGCAACGGGAATTTCCACACCACCCACAATCACGTGCCCCAGATGGCCCGCTGCCAGGAACGGGTTGGCGACATATTCAACTGCGAAAGCTGCGTACATGATGGGCACGGACAGGGACATCAGGCGGTCCGGGTGCCGTGCGGCGGATCCGCGCCGCTTCAAAAAGTACGAAAAAGCCTGAAACATCATCCAGGTGACCATGAACCAGCCAACGTAATTGCTGCCCGGCACGCCATAATGCGCGCCGCCGTCAACCCACGTCCATCGGCCCTCGACGGTTGCGCGCAAAGGGTCCATCGACAAATCCCACACAACCATCAATCCCGCTGCCAGCAAAGGCACGATCAGCCAGCGCGCCTGCAACAAACGGCCCCTCAGCGGGCGCGCAATCAATTCGCCAAGCGCCCATGAAACATACCCCATCAAGACGTATGCGGACAAAACGAAGACGGGCACGTTGCCGACAAACGGCGACATGTCGCTGGCATAATGATAGGCGCCAAACGGAAATCCCGTCGAAATGCCAATGCTTTCGAACACCCAGCCGACAAATGATATGAGGACGACAAACACCAGGACCGCCCGGCGGTCATACGTTCTTGCGCAGTGCAGGAAGAGAAAAGCGATCATGGCGATCGTCACGATCCCGGGGGACCAGAATTTGAGCGCGCTTTCAGGCGCTCCCAGCGCGTAAAGCGCGTTTCCAAGGCAGGCGAGCAGGGCCAGCGTGATGGACAAAAGCCCGGTCATGCGGTGCGCGGGCAACACTCTTGGCATGGGGAGGATCGCTTTTTCGATTGTCACTCTGTCATTCAACCCTGCTGGCCTCGCCCGCCATGATGAACACATTCCGACGGAACAGGCCAAGGCTCTTTTGACTTGCGGCGCGGCAAACGACTTCACCTGTACCAACTGTGTAACACTTGCGGATGTGCCGGCGGGCCCTTCGGGCAGGGACCCGTGGGGCAGGAAAAAGTGCGAGGTTCCATGAAAACGACCCTCTGCGCCCCGGATACCGGCAACCCGCCGGACCGCAAAACCAATCAAGCTCTTGAACTTGCCACGGGTAATCCGTAAATGGACCACGGTCGGGCAGAGGCCCGCCAACTCAGGAGAAAAGCAAAATGGCCCGGACAAATCCGCTTCAGTTCGTTCAACAAGTCAGAGGTGAAGTATCCAAGGTCGTCTGGCCGTCGCGGCGCGAAACGACCGTCACAACCATCATGGTCTTTATCATGGCAACCATCGCGGCATTGTTTTTCTTCATGGTTGATCAGATCATCCGTCTGGGTCTGACCGGAATTCTTGGCCTTTTCAACTGACGTCCGATCGTCGAAAAATACGACAAGCACCTCTTGAACTCGTGTGCTGCGCGCTGTAGACGCTGACCATTCCCCGAATACTGGCAATCTGGAAAGCAATCTTTGCACCGGGTGGGCTGTTGGGGCGCGTGATATCATTGGGCTGCCCGCAGGGGCGCCTGACAAAACTCCCCGGCGGGATCTCCTGCCGAAATCAAGAGGTACGGGCAACATGGCGATAAGATGGTATTCGGTCAGCGTTCTGTCGAACTACGAAAAAAAGATCGCCGAGCAGATCCGTGAAGCGGCTGCCCAGGAAAAACTTGACGATCAGATCGTCGAAGTGCTGGTTCCGACCGAGGAAGTGATCGAAGTGCGCAAAGGCAAGAAGGTCCAGGCCGAGCGCCGCTTCATGCCCGGCTATGTTCTGGTGCAGATGGAAATGTCCGACAAGGGCTATCACCTGATCAACTCGATCAACCGCGTCACTGGCTTTCTGGGCCAGCAGGGTCGGCCGACGCCCATGCGCGACAGCGAAGTTGCCGTCATTCTCAACCAGGTCGAGGAGGGCGCCGAAAGCCCACGCTCGCTGATTTCCTACGACGTTGGCGAAACCGTCAATGTGACCGACGGCCCGTTCGAGGGCTTCTCGGGGCAGGTCGAGGACGTCGACGAAGACGCCGCGCGCCTGAAGGTTTCCGTCTCGATCTTCGGCCGCGCCACCCCGGTCGAGCTGGAATATACGCAGGTTTCCAAGCAGACGTGAGCCTAGGGCATCAGGCAGGCTATCTGGTTGACTGAACCTTCGCTGAACAATTGCACCCCGGCCCGGAATAAAGGGCGCAGCCCGCCGGGCAGAGCCCGACCGCCCCATGGGCGGGCTCTTTTGCACCGTTTGGGTTCCTTTTGAGGAGGGAATCAGCCGCGCCATAAAGTGGCTGCCTTAATGGCAAGGACGCCCACCCGCGGTCAGGCCCTGCCCTTCCTAACGCTGAATGTGGTCTCTGGCGGTTGTAATCCTCCTTCTATTCTTTCAGTCTTTCTTTGGCTTCAATCAGTGAACTGAGCAGGGTTTCGTTCAGGCACTCGGCTGGGCGAGATCACGAGTATGATGAAATCAATAGTTAAAGCGGCTAAGTTTCTCGGGAAATAGCCGAGCTTGGCCAATGGTGGCTCTATCCCCCCCCTTGCCATCCCCCCACTAACCCCTTAAACGACGCACTTCCGGCACAGGTATCCGCCAACCCGGAAAACTCTCGTGGGAGGTTCAGCGCGCGCGCGTGACTGGCCGGACCACTCAACCCAGGACGGCAGCCATCGCGATGGTATGCCGAGGTGAAAAAAGGAGGCCGAAAATGGCCAAGAAAGTTGCTGGCAGCATGAAGCTGCAAGTCAAGGCAGGTCAAGCCAACCCATCCCCTCCCGTCGGACCAGCTCTTGGTCAGCGCGGGATCAACATCATGGAATTCTGCAAGGCGTTCAACGCCAAGACGCAGGATCTGGAGCCGGGCGCACCCTGCCCGACGGTGATCACGTATTACGTGGACAAGTCCTTTACCATGGACATCAAGACGCCGCCCGCGTCTTACCTGCTGAAAAAGGCCGCAAAGCTGAAATCGGGGTCCGCGACACCGGCGCGCGAAACCATCGGTTCGGTCACGGCCAAACAGGTTCGCGAAATCGCCGAAACCAAGATGAAGGATCTTTCGGCGAACGATGTTGAGGCCGCAATGCAGATCATCCTGGGCTCGGCCCGGTCGATGGGTATCGAGGTGAAGGGGTAATCGTCATGGCAAAATTTGGAAAAAGAACGACGTCCGCCCGCACTGCCTTTGAAGGCAAGTCTCAGGTGTCCGTGGAAGAGGCCGTCGCACTGGTCAAAGCCAACGCGACAGCGAAATTCGATGAAACCGTCGAAATCGCCGTCAATCTGGGCGTTGACCCGCGCCATGCCGACCAGATGGTTCGCGGAGTCGTCAATCTGCCGAACGGAACCGGCAAGACCATGCGCGTCGCGGTTTTTGCACGCGATGCAAAGGCTGACGAAGCCACGGCCGCCGGGGCCGACATCGTTGGTGCCGAGGATCTGATGGAAACCGTTCAGGGCGGCACGATCGAGTTTGATCGTTGCATCGCGACACCTGACATGATGCCGATCGTCGGTCGCTTGGGTAAAATCCTGGGGCCGCGCAACCTGATGCCCAACCCCCGTGTTGGAACGGTCACCATGGATGTAAAGGCCGCCGTAGAGGCCGCCAAGGGTGGCGAAGTGCAGTTCAAGGCGGAAAAAGCCGGGGTTGTTCACGCTGGCGTCGGCAAAGCCTCGTTTGACGAGGGCAAGCTGGTGGAAAACATCAAATCTTTCGTCAGTGCCGTACAAAAAGCGAAACCTGCCGGTGCAAAAGGCACGTATATGAAAGGGATTTCGCTGAGCTCGACCATGGGCCCCGGCGTGACCATCGGTGTTGACGCGGCGGTTGCCGAGTAACCACGTTCCTGAACGGAAATGAAAGGCGGGCGGCAGCGTCCGCCTTTTGGTGTTATGGGTCAGGCGGCGAAAAGCCCCAGACGACAAGCAGTGCTTTTCCCACAGGTGATACCGACGGCCATTTTCGTTGACCCTTTTCATGTGGCTGAGAAAGATCGGATTTGGCCTGAAGGGGGCGTTGAGATTGGCCCTGTGCCGGTTAACAGGCGCTGAAAGCGCCCCGGCCCTGCCCACACGCGATTCAGAGTGTCAATCAGCCGGGCCGTTGGTATGAGTCGGGCTTTACCTGTGGCATGATTGTGATTGCACTGGGCCGATTGGGGGCGCATCCAATTGCCTTTTGCGCGCCGGTGACCTAGGACTCCGGCATCAAAATTCGCCAGATTGAACCAATCAATGAACAAGACCCTTCTCATTCTCTACTGGTTTTTTTCCTTTGTCGTCGTTGCTCTGGCGTTTCGCTGGGTGCCTTTTGGCGTGAAATATTCCATTCCCGCCGTTGCCTACCATATGGAAGACCGGTTCGTTCTTCTCTATTTCCATATGGTTGCCTCTGCCGTGCCCATGGCGTTCATTCCGTTTCAGATCTGGACGAAATTCAGGGTCAGGCGGCTGCGGTTGCATCGCTGGATGGGATGGTTGTCGATTGTCGGGGTCTATCTTGGGGGCGCATCGCTCATTCCGCTTGCGCTCTACATCCCGGTGCCGGGCTGGGGACAGGCCGGTTTCATTGTCGCGGCGCTCTTGTGGATGAGCGCCGCAACGGTTGGGCTCTATTTTATTCGCAGGCGCAACCAGCGGCTCCATCGGTGGTGGATGATGATTACCGCGACGATCATCTTCGGCGCGGTCACGCAGCGTCTGGCGCTGCCGTTCTGGATCTCGCTTGGGTTCAGTCACAAATACGCGTATTCCCTTTCGCCGTGGACAGCGTTTACCCTGAACCTGAGCCTGTTTTTCCTTTATCAATATCGCCGGAGGATCCTGTCGTTTCTGCGCCTCGCTCCGCGCCGTGACGCCACCTGAGCCGGCCTTTGATCGCCCGCCCGCCCGCGCAAGGCGGCGTTTCCCAAAGGCAACTTTTTCCATCGGTTTCAGAAAATTCTGGATTTTTCGGTGTCGGAAGGGTAAACAGGTTCAACCCGCCGCACATGTTTGATGCGGCCTTTCGGGCTTGAATCATTATTTTTTGATTGGGCCTTCACTTTCGTGCGCAAACGTCCTAAGTAGCAGCGGTTCGGGTCGCCTCCTTCGTGTTGCGGCCTGAATGATTCGTCCAAGATGGCCGGTGGCAGGGGTTTCCTGCCGTAATTCCAGCCTGAGACGGGAATGGAACATCAAATCCCGGGGGAAGCCTTGGGGCGAGATTGCGAAGGACCCGTAAGGACCCGATTGTCGGGCTTCATGTCCGGCAAAATACGAGCCGGAGGGTCAAACCTCCTTAACTTTGGAGTATAACTGTGGATAGAGCCCAGAAGGAAGCAGTGGTCAGTGAACTTGGCCAGATCTTCGCGGACTCTGGCGTTATTGTCGTTGCACATTACGCAGGCCTTACAGTTGCAGAAATGCAGGATTTCCGGGGTCGCATGCGCGAAGCCGGGGGTTCGGTACGTGTTGCCAAGAACAAGCTCGCAAAAATCGCCCTGACTGGCACCCAATGCGAAAGCATTTCCGGGTTGCTGAATGGAATGACCGTTCTCGCCTATTCCGAGGACCCGGTTGCCGCAGCGAAGGTTGCGCAATCCTATGCCAAAGATAACCAGAAACTGGTGATCCTTGGGGGTGCCATGGGCGAGACCGCTCTGGATCCGGCCGGTGTGAAAGCCGTGGCTGCGATGCCGTCCCGTGATGAGCTGATTGCTCAGATCGTGTCCTGCATCGGCGCCCCTGCTTCGAACATCGCTGGTGCGATTGGCGCGCCTGCTTCGAACATCGCTTCGATCCTCTCGACTATCGAGGATCGCGCCGAGGCGGCATAACAAGACTGCAATTGTGGGCGTGCGGGTGAACACCGAAATCGCGCTGGAACAGAACAACAGAAAACGGAACATATCAAATGGCTGATATCAAAAAACTCGCGGAAAGCATCGTCGGTCTGACATTGCTGGAAGCACAGGAACTGAAAACCCTGCTCAAGGACGAGTACGGCATTGAACCCGCAGCCGGTGGCGCTGTCATGGTTGCCGGCCCGGCTGAAGGCGCTGGCGAAGCTGCCGAGGAAAAAGACGAATTCGACGTCATCCTCAAAGCAGCGGGCGACAAGAAAATCGGTGTGATCAAGGAAGTACGTTCGATCACCGGTCTTGGCCTGAAAGAAGCCAAGGATCTGGTCGACGCAGGCGGCAAAGCCGTCAAGGAAGGCGTCTCCAAAGCCGAAGCGGAAGAGATCAAGGGCAAGCTGGAAGCAGCGGGCGCTGAAGTCGAACTCAAGTAAGCGCGATCCGCAAGGATTGTTGCCGCGGGCCACTTTGGCGGCTGCGCGAGAGAAAGGGCTGAACCTGCGAAATGCCGGTTCAGCCCAAACCTGTCTTTCAAGGCACCCTTTCAAAAGGATGCCTTGAAAGGCGCGGTTAAAGGTTCGGGTGCGTGATTTGGGATGTCACGCAAGAATAGGACCAGACCCCCACTGGTGAGCAGACCAGCCCGGTCCCCGACGGTGCTGCGAAGCGAACAACAAAAGGTGACGACGAGCATGGCTCAGACCCATTCAGGCCACAAACGTATCCGCAAATTTTATGGCCATATCCGCGAAGTTCTGGATATGCCCAACCTCATTCAGGTTCAGAAAAGCAGCTACGAGCTGTTCCTGAAATCCGGCGACCAGCCCCAGCCGCTGGATGGCGAAGGTATCAAGGGTGTTTTCCAGTCGGTTTTCCCGATCAAGGATTTCAACGAAACCGCGACGCTGGAATTCGTGAAATACGAACTGGAAAAACCCAAATACGATGTCGAGGAATGCCAGCAGCGCGACATGACCTATAGCGCACCGCTGAAAGTGACGCTGCGCCTGATCGTGTTTGATGTGGACGAAGATACCGGCGCGCGCACCGTCAAGGATATCAAGGAACAGGACGTTTTCATGGGCGACATGCCGCTCATGACGCATAACGGGACGTTTGTCGTCAACGGCACCGAGCGGGTCATCGTTTCCCAGATGCACCGTTCACCCGGCGTGTTCTTTGACCATGACAAGGGCAAGACGCATTCGTCGGGCAAGCTGTTGTTCACCAGCCGCATCATTCCCTATCGCGGCTCGTGGCTGGATTTTGAGTTCGACGCCAAGGACATCGTTTTCGCGCGCATCGACCGCCGGCGCAAACTGCCTGTCACCACGCTGCTCTACGCGCTTGGCATGACGCAGGAAAGCATCTGCGACGCCTATTATGAAACGGTGAACTTCAAGCTCAACAAAAAGAAACATGCCTGGACCACACCGTTCTTTGCCGACCGCATTCGCGGCACCAAGCCGCTTCACGATATCGTCGATGCCAAATCCGGCGAAGTGATTGCCGAAGCGGGCAAAAAGGTGACGCCGCGCACGGTCAAGAAACTGCTGGACGAAGGCAGGGTCAAGAATATCCTCGTGCCTTACGAACAGATTCTCGGTCGTTTTGCGGCGCGCGATATCATCAACGAAGAGACCGGCGAAATCTGGGTCGAAGCGGGCGATGAAATCACGCTTGAATACGACAAGAAGGGCGAAGAGGTCATTGGCGGCACGCTGAAAACCCTTTTGGACAACGGCGTGACCGACATTCCGACGCTGGATATCGATAACATCAATGTCGGCCCCTACATGCGCAACACGCTGGCGGTGGACAAGAACCTGAACCGCGAAACCGCGCTGATGGACATCTACCGCGTGATGCGTCCGGGTGAGCCACCGACCGTCGAGGCGGCCTCGGCCCTGTTTGACACGCTGTTCTTTGACGGCGAGCGCTACGATCTGTCCGCCGTTGGCCGGGTCAAGATGAACATGCGCCTTGCGCTGGACGCACCCGATACCCTGCGCACCCTGCGCAACGAAGATATCGTTGCCGTCATCAAGGCGCTGGTCGATCTGCGCGACGGCAAGGGCGAGGTGGACGATATCGACCACCTTGGCAATCGCCGGGTCCGCTCAGTTGGCGAACTGATGGAAAACCAGTACCGCGTCGGTCTGTTGCGCATGGAACGCGCGATCCGCGAACGCATGTCCTCGGTCGAGATCGACACGATCATGCCCCAGGATCTGATCAACGCCAAACCGGCGGCGGCAGCGGTGCGCGAATTCTTTGGCTCGTCCCAGCTTTCGCAATTCATGGACCAGACCAACCCCTTGTCCGAAGTCACGCACAAACGCCGCCTTTCGGCCCTTGGGCCGGGTGGTCTGACGCGCGAACGTGCAGGCTTTGAGGTGCGCGATGTGCACCCGACGCATTATGGCCGCATGTGCCCAATTGAAACGCCCGAGGGGCCGAATATCGGCCTGATCAACTCGCTCGCCTCGTTCGCGCGGGTCAATCGCTATGGTTTCATCGAAACGCCTTACCGCAAGGTTGTTGACAGCCAGGTCACCGACGATGTCCAGTACATGTCGGCAACCGAGGAAATGCGCCACACGGTCGCGCAGGCCAACGCGCACCTCGATGAAAATGGCCGTTTTGTCAACGATCTGGCCTCGACCCGCAAATCGGGCGAATACATGCTGAGCGCGCCGGAAAACATCGATTATATCGACGTTTCCCCCAAGCAGCTTGTGTCGGTCGCGGCCTCGCTCATTCCGTTCCTTGAAAACAACGACGCCAACCGCGCGTTGATGGGGTCGAACATGCAGCGTCAGGCGGTGCCCTTGCTCAAAGCACAGGCGCCGTTCGTGGGCACCGGCATCGAGTCGGTGGTTGCGCGGGACAGTGGCGCTGCGATCGTTGCGCGCCGCGGTGGCATCATCGATCAGGTTGACGCGATGCGCATCGTTGTGCGTGTGACGGACGATCTGGAACCCGGTGATCCGGGCGTTGACATCTACCGTCTGCGCAAGTTCCAGCGCTCCAACCAGAACACCTGCATCAACCAGCGTCCGCTGGTCAAGGTGGGTGACCGGGTGAGCCGGGGAGAGGTTGTCGCCGATGGTCCGTCGACAGATCTGGGCGAACTGGCGCTTGGCAAGAACGTGCTGGTCGCGTTCATGCCGTGGAACGGTTATAACTACGAGGACTCGATCCTGATCTCTGAACGCATCGTCAAGGACGACGTGTTCACCAGCGTTCACATCGAGGAATTCGAAGTCGCCGCGCGCGACACGAAACTGGGGCCCGAGGAGATTACCCGCGACATCCCGAACGTCGGCGAGGAAGCCCTGCGCAACCTTGACGAGGCCGGCATCGTCTATATCGGCGCCGAAGTTGGCCCTGCGGACATTCTGGTTGGCAAGATCACGCCAAAAGGCGAAAGCCCGATGACGCCCGAGGAAAAACTGCTGCGCGCCATCTTTGGCGAAAAGGCCAGCGACGTGCGTGACACCAGCCTGCGTCTGCCGCCGGGGGATTACGGCACGGTTGTCGAGGTGCGGGTCTTCAATCGCCACGGCATTGAAAAAGACGAACGCGCGCTTCAGATCGAACGCGAAGAGGTTGAAACCCTCAGCCGCGACCGCGATGACGAAATGGCCATTCTTGACCGGAACATCTATGCCCGCCTCAAGGGGATGATCCTGGGCAAAGTGGCCGTCAAAGGCCCCAAAGGCGTCAAGTCGAAATCCGAGATCACCGAAGAGCTTCTGGACAGTCTGTCGCGTGGTCAATGGTGGCAACTGGCGCTTGGCAACGACAAGGAAGCGGCCGGGGTCGAGGCGCTCAACGCGCAATACGAGCTTCAGAAAAATGCGCTTGATGCGCGGTTCGAAGACAAGGTCGAAAAAGTGCGCCGCGGCGACGATCTTATGCCGGGTGTCATGAAGATGGTCAAAGTCTTCATCGCCGTGAAGCGAAAACTGCAACCCGGCGACAAGATGGCCGGGCGGCACGGCAACAAGGGCGTCATTTCCCGCGTCGTTCCGCAAGAGGACATGCCGTTCCTTGCGGACGGCACGCCGGTTGACTTCTGTCTGAACCCGCTTGGCGTTCCCAGCCGGATGAATGTCGGGCAGATCCTTGAAACGCACATGGGCTGGGCCGCACGCGGTCTTGGCATGGCGATTGACGAGGGTTTGCAGGAGTACCGACGCTCCGGCGACATGACCCCCGTGAAAGAAGCCGTCAAGATCGCCTATGGCGAAGGTCTTTATGACGAGGTGTTCAACGAGATGTCTCAGGATGAGTTTCTTGAGGCGGCCGGAAACGTCACCGCGGGTGTTCCGATTGCAACGCCGGTGTTTGACGGCGCCAAGGAAGCGGATGTGGATGATGCCCTGACCCGTGCGGGGTTTGCCAAATCCGGCCAGTCGATCCTTTTCGACGGTCGCACAGGAACCCAGTTTCAGCGGCCGGTGACGGTTGGAATGAAATACATTCTGAAACTGCACCACCTTGTGGACGACAAGATTCACGCCCGCTCAACCGGACCATACAGCCTTGTCACGCAGCAACCTCTGGGCGGCAAAGCCCAGTTCGGCGGCCAGCGTTTCGGGGAAATGGAGGTCTGGGCGCTGGAAGCCTATGGTGCCGCTTATACCTTGCAGGAAATGTTGACGGTGAAATCCGACGACGTTGCCGGACGCACAAAGGTTTATGAGGCCATCGTCAAGGGCGAAGACAACTTTGAAGCCGGGGTCCCGGAAAGCTTCAACGTGCTCGTCAAGGAAATCCGCTCACTCGGCCTGAATGTCGAGTTGCTGGACGCGGAAGTCGAGTGAGGGCGTTTTTCGCGCCCCGCTCTTTAGGAACATCGAGATCAGGATCATAAAATGAACCAGGAAATCACGAACAACCCGTTTGCACCGGTCCAGCCGCCGAAAACCTTTGACGAGATCAAAATCTCTCTGGCCTCGCCCGAGCGTATTCTGAGCTGGTCCTTTGGCGAGATAAAGAAACCGGAAACCATCAACTACCGCACGTTCAAACCGGAACGTGACGGCCTGTTCTGCGCGCGCATCTTTGGCCCGATCAAAGACTATGAATGCCTGTGCGGCAAATACAAGCGCATGAAATATCGCGGCGTCACCTGCGAAAAATGCGGCGTCGAAGTCACGCTGCAAAAAGTTCGCCGCGAACGGATGGGTCACATCGATCTGGCCGCACCCGTTGCCCATATCTGGTTCCTGAAATCCCTGCCATCCCGCATCGGGCTGATGCTTGACATGACGCTGCGGGATCTGGAACGCATTCTTTACTTTGAGCAATACGTGGTGATCGAACCGGGACTGACCGACCTCACCCACGGGCAGCTTCTGACCGAAGAGGAGTTCCTTGACGCCGAAGATCAATACGGCGCCGATGCGTTCAACGCCTCGATCGGGGCCGAGGCGATTCGTGAAATGCTCAGCCAGATCGACCTTCAGGCCGAGGCCGAGCAACTGCGCGCCGATCTTGCCGTTGCGACGGGGGAATTGAAGCCCAAGAAGATCATCAAACGTCTGAAAGTGGTCGAGAATTTCCTGGAAAGCGGGAACCGCCCGGAATGGATGGTCATGACCGTCATTCCGGTCATCCCGCCCGAACTGCGCCCGCTGGTGCCGCTGGACGGCGGCAGGTTTGCGACATCCGATCTGAACGATCTCTACCGTCGTGTCATCAACCGCAACAATCGCCTGAAACGCCTGATCGACCTGCGCGCGCCTGATATCATCGTGCGCAACGAAAAGCGGATGTTGCAGGAATCGGTTGACGCGCTCTTTGACAATGGCCGTCGCGGTCGCGTCATCACCGGGTCGAACAAGCGCCCGCTGAAATCGCTTTCGGACATGCTGAAAGGCAAGCAGGGCCGCTTCCGTCAGAACCTTCTGGGGAAACGGGTCGACTTTTCCGGCCGCTCGGTCATCGTGACCGGCCCGGAACTGCACCTGCATCAATGCGGGTTGCCAAAAAAGATGGCGCTGGAGCTGTTCAAGCCGTTCATCTATTCGCGGCTGGAGGCGAAGGGACTGTCCTCGACCGTCAAACAGGCCAAGAAACTGGTCGAAAAGGAACGTCCCGAGATCTGGGACATCCTTGACGAGGTCATTCGCGAACATCCCGTCATGCTGAACCGTGCGCCCACACTGCACCGGCTTGGCATTCAGGCGTTCGAGCCCGTGCTGATCGAGGGCAAGGCGATCCAGCTTCACCCGCTGGTCTGCTCGGCTTTCAACGCTGACTTTGACGGCGACCAGATGGCCGTTCACGTGCCGCTTTCGCTGGAGGCCCAGCTTGAAGCACGCGTGCTGATGATGTCGACCAACAACGTCTTGTCACCTGCAAACGGCAAGCCGATCATCGTGCCGTCGCAGGACATGATCCTTGGCCTTTATTACATCACGCTGGAACGCGAGGGTCAGATCGGCGAAGGCAAGGTCTTCGGTTCGATCGAAGAGGTCAATCACGCGCTGGAGGCCGGCGTGATTCACCTTCACACCAAGATCGTCTGCCGGATCAATCAGGTCGACGAAGAAGGAAACACCGTGGCGCGCCGCTATGAAACGACGCCCGGGCGTGTCCGTCTGGGAGCGCTGCTGCCGTTCAACCACAAAGCGCCTTTTGACCTGATCAACCGCCTTTTGCGCAAAAAGGAAGTGGGCGAGGTCATCGACACGGTTTACCGGTATTGCGGCCAGAAGGAATCGGTCATTTTCTGCGACCAGATCATGCGCATGGGTTTCCAGGAGGCCTTCAAGGCCGGGATTTCCTTTGGCAAGGACGACATGGTCATTCCGGACACCAAATGGACGATCGTCAATGGCACGCGCGAACAGGTGAAAGAGTTCGAAAAGCAGTACATGGACGGGCTCATCACTCAGGGCGAAAAGTACAACAAGGTCGTTGATGCCTGGTCCAAGTGTTCCGACACGGTGGCCGACGC
>CAYXNM010000063.1:0-15395 GCA_964466385.1 uncultured Rhodobacter sp.
CCCGTGGAAACCGCAACCGGGCCGCGCGGCAGCTTGCCGTCGACAATCGCCTGCATGGTCTCAAGCCCGGTCATGTCCCGGATGTCGTCAATCTTCAGAACGTCGTTTTCGGCGAATGTCATCTGTGGCTCATCCCGTTCGGTCAGAAGCCGAAGCTAACGCCGAAATCCGGTCGAAGGCAAGCGCCCTTCAGGCGACGTTTCGCAAACTTGTCGCGGGCTCCACACCCAAGGCCTTGCAGATCTGCCGCGTCATATGCGGACGGTTGAGCGTGTAAAAGTGCAAGTCCTCAACCCCTTCGTCCATCAGATCCGAACAAAGCTCGGTCGCGATGGAAATGGCCAGAAGATCCTCGACCTTGTCGCGCCTGGCTTTCTTGAACGCGGCATCCATCCAGCCGGGCAGGACCGCGTTGCAACGGCGTGAGAATTCCTTGGTCCGCTCCCAGTCTTCAATCGGCAGAATGCCGGGAATGATCCGGCCGGTAATACCCGCTTTGACGCAGCGGTCGCGAAAACGCAAAAAGCAATCGATGTCGTAAAAATACTGGGTGATCGCACTGTCAGCCCCCGCGTCAAACTTGCGTTTGAGGTGGTCAACGTCGGCGTTGGCATCCCTGGCCTCCGGATGACGGTCGGGATAGGCGCCGACGCGAATTCGGAATTTCCCGGTTTCCGCCAGCGCCCGCGTCAGGGCGACCGAATCTGCAAACCCGTCGGGATGCGGTTGAAAGACCTGCCCGCGCACGGGCGGATCCCCGCGAAGGGCGACGATTTCCGCAACGCCGATATCCGCATATCTTTTCGCGATCGCCAGCGTTTCCGCGCGCGAGGCACCGACACAGGTCAGATGCCCCGCCACGTTCAGCCCGAATTGGCGGGTGAGCGTTTCCACCGCCTCGTGCGTCAAAGCGCGCGTCGTACCCCCGGCGCCGTAGGTCACCGAAACGAAAGACGGGGCCAGCGGGGCAAGGCTGCGGACCGAATTCCACAGCCGAAAGCTGCCCTCCAACGATTTTGGGGGAAAGAACTCAAACGAAATGCGGGGCGGTGAAACGGACATGGCAGGTTCCTTGTTGGGTTGTTGTGTTGTTTCACGCTTCGCTTTATGAAACAAATTCATATTATTCATCTTCTTTATGAAAAGAATCGAAAATGAACCTGGAACTCCGTCACCTGCGAAGCATCATGGCGATTCACGACGCCGGGGGGTTGGCGCGCGCGGCAGACGTGCTTCACATCACCCAATCCGCGCTGTCCCACCAGATCAAGGGGCTGGAGGATCAAGTGGGGCTGGATTTGTTCGTACGTCGGACAAAACCCTTGAAACTGTCGGCAGCGGGCTTGAAAATGCTGCGCCTTGCCGAACGCGTTCTGCCGGAGATCGCCACCCTTCAAGAGGAATACCAGGCCATCAAAACGGGCAAATCGGGGCGCCTGCACATTGCGATCGAATGCCACGCCTGTTTTGAATGGCTGTTTCCGGTGCTCAGGATTTTTCGCCGTGCCTGGGGGGATATCGACATCGACATCCGGCCGGGGCTGGCCTTTGACGCGCTTCCGGCTCTGGCGCGCGAAGAGGTCGATCTGGTGATTTCGTCAGACCCCGAGAATACCGCCGGAATAGATTTTTCACCCCTGTTCGACTATGAACCCACATTCGTGGCGGCGCGCGCGCACCCATTGGCGGAAAAAGCATTTATCGAGGCCGCCGATTTTCGCGGCCAGACCCTGATCACATATCCCGTGGACAAAACGCGGCTGGATGTCTTCAGCGCGCTCTTGACGCCGGCCAAGATCGCGCCCGCCGCCGTGCGGCAGGTTGAACTGACGGCGGTCATCATGCTGTTGGTGGCATCGGGGCGGGGCGTGTCGGTTCTGCCCGACTGGGTAGTGCGCGACAACCGGGATCAGCACGAATTCGTCGCAAGACCGCTGACCGCGTCGGGGATCACAAAGCGCCTTTACGCCGCCACCCGCAGCGAGGACACCACCCTGCCATTCATGGCCCATCTCATCCGGCTGGCGCGCAGCGAACCACCAAAATTGCAGCGCCGATAGGCGTTACCCCTTGGCGGCGCTGGTTCGCGCGACTATAGAGCCATTCTCGGACACCAAAGGACCAGCGCCATGTCTCAGGCAAGTGCCAATCTGAACATCATGATCAAGGCCGCCCGAAAAGCGGGCCGCGGGCTGATCCGCGACTTTGGCGAGGTCGAGAAACTGCAGGTGTCCATGAAGGGTGCCGGTGATTTCGTTTCGCGCGCAGATACGAAAGCCGAGGCCATCATCCGCGAGGAACTGACCACAGCGCGCCCCAATTACGGCTGGCTGGGCGAAGAAAGCACCGAGGTCAAGGGGGCCGACCCCACCCGTCGATGGATTGTGGACCCGCTGGACGGAACCACGAATTTCCTGCACGGCCTGCCCCACTGGGCGATTTCGATTGCGCTGGAACACAAGGGAGAGATCGTTTCCTCCGTGGTTTTCGACCCCGTCAAGGACGAGATTTTCACCGCCGAAAAAGGTGGTGGTTGCTGGCTGAACGACACGCGGCTGCGTGTTTCCGCGCGCAAGACACTGATCGAGATGATTTTTGCCACGGGATTGCCCTTTGGCGGTCGCGCGGACCTGCCCGACACACTTGGCGACCTTGCGCGCCTGTTGCCCGTTTGCGCGGGGGTCCGGCGCTTTGGCGCGGCGGCGCTGGATCTGGCGTATGTGGCGGCGGGACGCTACGACGGGTTCTGGGAACGCAATCTGCATCCGTGGGACATGGCCGCGGGGTTGTTGCTGGTGCAGGAAGCGGGCGGGCTTAGCGAACCGCTCACCAAAGGGGGCGACATTTTCCGCGATGGCGATATCGTCTCGGCCAACGGCGTCATATTTGAAACCTTCGCAGCAATCCTGCGCGATTAGGTCGCGTTGCCGTCGACCTTCACCGATACCCCATCCGCTGTCATGTCTTCTCCCACGCGGTCAAAGCGCATGAAGGCAAGGGCGCGCGCGCCGGCCACGGTATGGATGGTGCCCGCCTTCCGTTCCCCGCTCAGGACATCCGCCCCGGTGCTGACAGGCCCGGACAAGATCAGTCTCGCCAGACCTTTCTTGAGTTCGGTCTTGTGCTTCATGCGCGCGGTCACCTCCTGTCCGACATAACAGCCTTTCTTGAAATCCACGCCGCCAAGACGCTCAAACCCCATTTCCAGAATGTAACTTTCGCCTGAAACCAGTTCGGCACCCGTTTCGGGAACCATCGCAGCCACCCGTAAAGCGGGCCAGTCGATATCGGGCTGGCTGTACGTATTGATCCCATAGGACCGCCAGCCAAGCGAGGAATGTCTGGGGTCGGGCATGGCCCTCTGGGGAGGAGCCTCCAGCCCGCGCGACATCCTGAGATCGGTTACCCCGATCGAAACATCCGCGCGAAGGCGATACATCTGTAGCCGCTTGATCAGACCGTCTGCGGCTTCGCTTGCGATATCAAGATAGACCGACGGGCCGCGCTCAAACAAAAAGAAATCGTAAAGGTACTTCCCCTGCGGCGACAGCAAGGCGGCATAAGTCAACGCCTCCCCCAGTTCGGCAACGTCATTGGTGACGAGGTCCTGCAGGAATTTCACCCGGTCGGCACCGGTGATTTCGAGTGTGGTTCGTTCAAGGCCCAATTTTTTGCTCCGCCAGACTGTTTGGATCATAATATAGCAGTCGCAGGATTTTCAAACAGGGGGTATAGGTTCACAACCCTGTTCTCGGTTATGCTCCATGCACGCGCCACTCAGCATCATTATCCCCACACTCGACAGCCAGCACGATCTGGCGCCGACCCTGACCGCTCTGCGCGAAGGAAAGGGTGCCGGTCTGATCCACGAGATCGTCGTCTCTGACGGTGGGTCGTCGGACCAGACCGCGACCCGGGCCACCCAATCGGGTGCCATCCTCGTTTCAGGCGCGCGTGGCCGCGGTTCGCAACTGCGCCGCGGTGCCTGCGCCGCCAGCGGGGCGTGGCTGTTGTTTCTGCATGCGGATACCCACCTTTCACCGGGCTGGGCAGGCGACGTCGACGCCCATATCCGCAGGCACCCGGACCGGGCTGCGTGTTTTCGTCTGGCCTTTCGTGCTGGCGGGGTCGCCCCGGTGATTGTCGCGCGATTCGCCAACCTGCGCACCCGTTTCGCAGGGCTGCCCTATGGGGATCAGGGGTTGCTGATCCCGCGCGAGGTTTATGACAGGATCGGCGGATACCCCGATATTCCGCTGATGGAGGACGTCGCGATTGCGCGCGCGCTCAGGGGCGACATCAGGCTGTTGGGAACGAAAGCCGCAACCGATCCCACACGATTTCAGGAGCACGGCTGGGTTCGCCACGGGGCCGGTAATATGTGGCGGCTCGTTCGCTACCTGACCGGAACACCGCCTGAAGATCTGGACCGGACATATTGAAACATGGCCCCGCGCGGGCACCGCTCAAGTGTTGAACTGCAAATGGTAAAGACTGGCATAAAGCCCGCCCCGTGCCAGCAACTCGTCATGCGTGCCTTCGTCGATGACCTGCCCGCGATCCATCACGATGATCTTGTCCGCATGCAGAATCGTGGCCAGCCGGTGCGCAATGACAAGGGTCGTGCGCCCCTTGGACAAGGAATCCAGCGCTTTTTGCACGGCCGCTTCGGATTGTGCATCAAGGGCCGAGGTCGGCTCATCCAGCAGGAGAATAGGTGAATCGCGCAACACAGCGCGCGCGATGGCAACCCTTTGACGTTGTCCGCCCGACAGGTTTGATCCCCGCGGTCCCGCCTGCGTCTCCAGCCCCAACGGCAGTTTGTCAGCAAAATCCGCGACATACGCCGCCTTTGAGGCCGTCTCCAGCGCCGTATCGCCAGCCTCGGGCCGGCTGAGCATGATGTTTTCGCGCAGCGTTTCATCAAACAACGCGGCGTCTTGCGTCACCACTGAATAAAGCCCGCGCAACTGGTTGAGATCAATCGAATTGACCGCCAGACCACCGATTTCAACCCCACCTGACTGCGGTTCGACCAACCGCGTGAGCAAGCTGAAAACGGTGCTCTTGCCCGCCCCCGAAGCCCCGACCAGTGCTGTGGTTTTGCCCGATTGAGCCGTGAGGGACAATTTGTTCAGCACATTCTGATCGCCATAGGCGAATTCCACGTCCCTCAACACGATATCCTTGCGCCCGGCGTCCTTGGGCAGGGAAACCGGGCTCTGTGGGCTGAGAATGCCGGGACGCTCCTCGAAAATGGCGTAAAGCCGTTCCAGACTTGCCAGTGCGGCCTGCCAGCGACCCGAAACGTTGCCAAGGGCGCGCAACGGTTCGAACATCAGGGCCATGGCCGTGAAGAAGCTCATGAATTCGCCGATGGTTTTCTGGCCTTCGATGATCTGCAGCCCCCCGTAAACCAGCACCCCGAGGAACCCGAAACCGGCCACGATATCCATCATCGCCGGAACACCCGCCTGCCCCGCTTCCGACCTGATCTGCGCGCGGACATACCGGTTCAGGGTCTGTACGAACCGCTTGTCCTGTTGTTTTTCAAGATTGTTGAGTTTGATGGGATTGATGCCGTGAAATATCTCGTCAAGCCGGGTCGAGATGAAGGCAGCGGACGTGCGCGCCTCGCGCGTCGAGGTATGAACGAACTTTTGGATGAAAAGGACCGGCACCACCAGGGCGGGCACACTGGCCAGCGCAACAAGGGTCCACACCCAGTCGATCGAGGCGGCAACCCCGAGCAGCGTTACCAGCGCGATCGTGTCCTTGCCAAGCGAGGCAAAAGCGATGGACCACGCCGCCTGAATGGCCAGCGTGTCGCCGCGCACGCGCTCGATCAGGGCACCCGGTGCGTTGTCCTGAAAAAAGACGGAATCCAGCCTGAGCATGTGCCGCACCAGATCGCGCTGCATGGTCGCGGTCGCGCGCTGTCCGATCGCCGCCATCAGGGTGCGTTGCCCGAAACCACTGATCGAGCGCGCCAGAAAAATTCCGAACACGATCGCACCGACCCAGAACACCGCATCGCGGTTTCCCGCCACGAACACCTGATCAAACATCGGGCGCACCATGTAGCTCATCAGGCCGAGTGTCGATCCCTCGATGACCATCAACAACCCGGCGACGGCAATCCACGCCAGATGCGGCCGGAAATAGTCGCGCCAGAGCCAGCGTGGATAGGTCAGCCCCTTTGAAGAACGGGGCGATTCCGTCATTCTCGCCATTATATGATCACCATGACCTGTCGTGCGCTCCAGCATCCGGGTTCTTTGCCAGACATACGCCCGACAATGCCCGTCTTGCCGCTAGGCTCTAGAACACTTAAGCCTTGGAAACAAGCATCGTGCCATCGGGCATTTGAAACATCGCTGGCGGCCCTTTTGGGACCGGCACACAGGGACAAGTCATGAAAACACACCACTTTGGGCGCCCTTATCTGGCCATCCCCGGCCCCTCGGTTGCGCCCGACCGGGTTCTGAATGCGATGCACCGCGCCGCACCCAATATCTACAAGGGGCAGATGGTCGACCTCGCCGAGGGCCTGATGCCCGATCTGCGCAAGGTCGCGCGCACAAAAGGCAATGTCGCGATCTATATCGGGAACGGGCATTCGGCGTGGGAAGCGTCGCTCAGCAATGTTCTCAGCCGCGGTGACAAGGTGCTTGTGCTGGCGACCGGATACTTTGGGATCGGCTGGCACGAGGCCGCGCGGGCACTGGGCATTCAGACGCAATTGCTGGATGCCGGCCGGCACTCCGGGATCGATACCGACCGCGTGTCAGAAATCCTTCGGGGCGATAAATTTCATGAAATCAAAGCGGTAATGGCCGTTCACACCGACACTGCGACGACCGTTCGCAACGACATAGAGGCGCTTGGGGCAGTTATCGACACCTGCAACCACCCCGCCCTTTTGATGGTCGACTGCATCGCGTCGCTGGCCTGTGACCCCTTTGAGATGGACGCCTGGGGGGTCGATGTCACGCTGGCGGCCAGCCAGAAAGGTCTGATGACCCCTCCGGGGCTCAGCTTTGTGTGGTTCAACGAAAAAGCCGCCGCCGCGCACCAGAACGCCGGGCTGGTCACGCCATACTGGAACTGGGATGACCGTGCGCGTGGTGCGGAACTTTACCGGAAGTTCGACGGAACCGCGCCGACGCAGCATCTTTACGGGTTGCGCGAGGCGCTGGATATTCTGCTCTGTGAAGAAGGGTTGGAGGCCGCCTGGGCACGTCACCGGACGCTCGCCCAAGCCGTCTGGGCGGCCATCGATGTCTGGGGCGGTGCTGGCGCGATGGAACTGAATGTCCCGGACCCCTCCTTGCGATCTTCTGCCGTCACATCGGTTCGGATCGAGGCCCCCGACGGGACCCGGCTCAGGAACTGGACCGAAGACAGGACCGGCGTCACGCTTGGGATTGGTCTTGGCATGAGCACGCCCGAGGATCCCGACAGCGACGGTTTTTTCCGCATTGCACATATGGGCCACGTGAACGCTCACATGACGCTTGGCGCGCTGGCGTCGATCCAGGCGGCTCTGGTGGCGCTTGATATTCCGCACGGGCAGGGCGCGCTGGACGCGGCCACAAACGTGATCGGATCAGCCTGGAGAACCTGATAAAACGTCTTTGTGGTTCAAATATCCAAAAATCGACCCGGAATTCTAGAAATTCATTCGAAGGGACAGCGAGCCGACAACCTGGCTTTCAGGTTGCGCGGCAAACTCTTTGCCCAGCCACGTCAGACCATAAAATACCGACCCTTTTTCACCGGTATAATACAATCCGGCCCGCAGTCGCACGCGGGGGCTTGTCACCGTATAACCCGAGGCCGTGGGCAAATACTGGCTGCCGGCGACATAGGCGACATCGCCACCCGCCAGAACTGACAACCCCTTGTTTTGTTGCGATTTCAACGCGATTACGCGGTGTCCTGTGGAGCTGTCACGAACCTGAAACGCGCCCATTCCCGCTTTTCCAAAGGTTATGTCTCCGCCAAATCGCAGAAAGGATTCCACCCCGATCTGCGCCTCGGCAAACGGTCGAAAGGTGAGTGCGCGGGACCGGGTCGAAGACGTGGCGAAATCGCGGCCGATTTCCGCGCTCAGGGTCGGGTAAACCGCGTTGCCGATCTGGCTGCCCAGAACCTGCGGCGTCCCTAGCCCCAGCGCATTGTGAACCCAGGACTGGAACGCCCCCAATCCCGTATTCGGCCCGGTCGCAACAAGATCAACCCCAAGGGACAAATCCGCCGCACCCGATTTCATGTGGGAAAAAGCACCCATGTGAACCGCACCCACGTAAGGCCGGTCGGTTCCCAGAACCGGGTTGCCAAGATCGGCCGGCGCGATGATTTCCGTTCGCACGCGATATTCCACCAGCTCGCCGAAGGTCTCGGGCAGGACACCTGTCCAGCTGTCGCCGCGCATGAAACTGACGCCGTAAGACCCCGTGCGCCAGCGGTCCTGACCGTCGCCGATCCGGTCGTTCGTAAACAATCGCGCACGCCCCAGCCAGGTTTTTTCACCGGCGAGGGTGCTCTGGCTGCTCAGCAGCAAAATCATGATGACAAGAAGACTGCGCATCCCTGCCCCTGCTCGTTATTATCGTTGGTCCGCCCAGACCCGCCGACCTTAGCGGCGGGTAGGATCGGGCGAAAGTGCAAGCAGGCAACAGTTTGCAAAAGCCGTTGTTTCAAATGTCAGAATTCAGCCACATTTCGAATGGCCACAGTCCAGACAGGTCTTGCACCCTTCGACCATCTGCACCGAGAACTGCCCGCAATTCGGGCACGCCGCGCCGTGCGGCTGGCCCCCCACGGCCACGGCCTTTGCATTGGGGTGCGGGTCCGTCTTCAGATACCCGCCCTTTTCGATAAAACCGGTCGCGATCATGTGTCGCTCGATCACCCCGCCGATGGCCGCAAGGATCGAGGGGACATACGCACCCTCCATCCAAGCACCCCCACGCGGATCAAAAACGGCTTTCAACTCCTCCACCACGAAGCTGACATCGCCTCCGCGCCGGAACACAGCCGAGATCATCCGCGTCAGTCCCACGGTCCACGCGAAATGATCCATGTTCTTTGAGTTGATGAAAACCTCGAACGGCCGGCGGTTTCCGTTCACGATGGCATCGTTGACGGTGATATAGATCGCGTGTTCGCTTTCGGGCCATTTGATCTTGTAGGTCTGGCCTTCCAGCGCCTCCGGACGACCCAAGGGTTCGGCGATGTAAACGATATCCGCCCCGTGATCCGGTTGCGTTTTGGGTTCTGGCGTCACGCTCAGAACGCTGCCGGTCACATCGTTGGGGCGATAGGTCGTACAGCCTTTGCACCCGCTTTCCCATGCCTGGCTGTAAACGTCGCGAAATGCCTGAAACGATATGTCGGGCGGGCAATTGATGGTCTTGGAAATGGAACTGTCGATCCACTTCTGCGCTTCGGCCTGCATTTTCACGTGCTCAGCGGGGCTGAGCGACTGAGCATCAACGAAATAATCGGGCAAAGGTTCGTCGCCGAATTTTTCGCGCCACAGATGATAGGCGTAATCCTGCACTTCGTCCTCGGATCGGGAGCCGTCCTTTTGCAGAACCCGGCGCGTGTAGACATGGGCAAAGACCGGTTCAATCCCCGAAGACACGTTGCCCGCATAAAGCGAAATGGTTCCGGTCGGCGCGATCGAGGTGACCAGCGCATTGCGCAGGCCGTTTTTCGCGATCGCCGCCCTTATGTCGGGGTCCATCGCAGCAACGGTTTCGCCGGCCAGAAACGGGACGGCGTCAAACAGCGTAAACGCCCCCTTCTCGGCAGCAAGCTGCGCCGAGGCCAGGTAGGCCGCACGAGAAATCCGTTTCAGCCATTCCCCGGTTTTGCGGACGGCATCGTCCGCGCCGTAACGCAGGCCCACCATCATCAGCGCATCCGCAAGGCCGGTCACACCGAGCCCGATCCTGCGCTTGGCAATTGCCTCGGCCTGTTGCTCGGGCAGCGGAAAATTCGAGATGTCGACAACGTTGTCCATCATCCGAACGGCCGTCGTCACCAGTTCATCAAGCGCCGCCCTGTCCAGTTCTGCGCCTTTTTCAAACGGGTTGACGATCAACCGCGCAAGGTTGACGGACCCCAGCAGACACGCCCCATAAGGCGGCAGCGGTTGTTCTCCACACGGGTTCGTTGCCGAAATAGTCTCGCAATAATGCAGATTGTTCAAACGGTTGATCCGGTCGATGAAAATGACGCCCGGTTCGGCGTAATCAAAGGTTGCGCGGGTGATCCTGTCCCACAGAAGGCGCGCACCGATGGTCTTGTAAACCTTGCCGCCAAAGGTCAGTTTCCAGGGGGCATCGGCGCTGACCGCCTCCATGAACGCATCGCTGATTAGCACAGACAGGTTGAACATGCGCAGGCGCCCAGGATCCTGCTTGGCCTCGATGAAAGCCTCGATATCGGGGTGATCGCAGCGCAGGGTCGCCATCATCGCCCCCCGGCGCGAGCCTGCCGACATGATCGTGCGGCACATGGCGTCCCAGACATCCATGAAGGACAATGGGCCCGAGGCATCGGCCGCAACACCGGTGACGCCCGCCCCTTTCGGGCGCAGGGTCGAAAAATCATAACCAATCCCGCCGCCCTGCTGCATCGTTAGCGCGGCTTCCTTGAGGCTGTCAAAGATACCGCCCATGGTGTCGGGAACGGTTCCCATCACAAAGCAATTGAACAGGGTCACCCTGCGCCCGCTGCCCGCACCGGCCAAGATACGCCCGGCCGGCAGGAAACGAAAATCGCTCAGCGCCTCAAAAAAGACCTTTTCCCACTTGCCGGGATCGGCCTCGTTTTTCGCCAAATCCCTAGCCACGCGGCGCCAACTGTCTTTTACCGTTTGGTCGACAGGCTGGCCGTCCTGTGTTTTCAGGCGGTATTTCATGTCCCAGATTTGTTCGGCGATCGGGGTTGAAAACTGTGTCATTGGTGGTTCCGGACAGGATCAGGTGGACACGGACAATAGGCCTGCCAAGGGCCCAAGGTCAACCATGACCACCCGTTCGGTTGCTTTTATTCGGATTGAAACCCGGCCCGGAACGTCTATTCTGAAACCCTGATTTCCGAAGGGCGGGCAATGCCGAAGATCGCGATTAATATGGTCAAACTGTGTGTTGGTATTGATACCGTCGCACAGCTTGAGGCCTATCGCGCCACTCAGAGCGGTGCGGCCTCTGCCAGCCGGGTCGAGGATCTGACCACCCATGTCACCCGCATGTGGCCAAAACGCGCGGATGAACTGGTCAAAGGGGGGTCGCTTTACTGGGTGATCAAGGGGGCCATTCAGGCGCGCCAGCGGATCTTGCGGTTCGAGGAACGCATCGGGCCGGACGGTATCCGCCGTTGCGCGATCGTCATGTCGCCCGAAGTCATCCGCACGCAAACGGCGCTGCGCCGACCGTTTCAGGGTTGGCGATATCTGGACGCCACGGACTGTCCGCCCGATCTTTTCGCAAAAGGCCGGTGCCGGGATGAACTGCCGCCTGAAATGCAACAGGCGCTTTCGGAAATAGGCTTGCGGTGAGGGCGCGGACCTGCATGAGGGTTTGAGGCCGGCGGCACGAAAAACCCCGCAGCGCTGCGTGGTCGGAAGACGCTGAAACCCCGGTGTGATCCCCGAGCGTTCAAACGGGCGCGGCAATCTCCAGACGTTTCACCAGGGCCTGATACGTTGCGGTCAAAGCCGCGTCCCAATCCGCGTTCAGGGCGCGAAGCAGGGCGGCTTGGGACTGGTGAACAGTTCCGTCAACCAGTGGTTTCAGGTGGTTTGCCTCCAATGTGTCGCCGCTTGACGTGATGTCGGCGATCGCCTCGGCCGTCAGGTTCTTGACCGTCCCTTCGGTTGCTCCCTGACTGTCGACAAGCTGGTAATCGGCAACCCCTTGGGTGCGCAGAAACTGGCGGACCATGCGGTGATACTTGGTCGCGATGCGCAGCCTGAACCCGTGCGTGGCGCGAAACTGCGCCGCTGCGGCATCCAGATCGTCAAGCGTATCGACGTCGATCCAGACCTTTGGAACTGCCAGCACCAAATCGGCGTGGCCAAACCCCAAAAGGGCGAGGTGTTCGATTTTTTGGTTCCAGTTCGGGATTTTCTCGTGGATCAGATCGGTTCCCGTCACCCCGAGGTGGATCCGCCCGGCGGCCAGTTCGCGCGGGATTTCCGAGGCTGCCAGCAACACCAGTTCGAGCCCGTCAAACCCGTCAACCGAGCCTGCGTATTCGCGTGCGCTGGCGGACCGGCGAAACACGATACCATGCGCGGCAAACCAGTCGAAGGTTCGCGACTGCAAGCGCCCCTTTGAGGGAATGCCAAGTTTAAGGCCGCTCATGTCGTGCCCTCCGAAAGGGCCAGAACGAACTCGGGCCGGACCACGCCGCCGACCGCAGGGATCGAGCCGCCCGCGCCCAGCACTTCGGTCAGCGCATCATACCGCCCCCCAAGGGCAACGACGGGCAGGTCGGCGTCATCTTCGGCGTAAAAGCCGAAAACAAACCCGTCATAATATTCCAGCGTCGTGCGCCCGTAGCTGCCTTCAAACTCCAGCGTATCGACATCGACACCCTGTTTGAGAAGCGCCTCCAGCCGCGTTTCCATGCGATCGAGCGCCGCGCGGATCGAGGGCATGTGCGTTGCGATCAGGCGCAGTTTCCCAAGCGCCACGGGCGACATTTCGCGTACGCTCAGTATTCTTTCGAGCAGTTCGATTTCTTCTGCGCTGACCGGTCTTGCGACCGCATCGCTTTGCAGGGCGTCAATGCGCGCGGCGATCTCGGCCTCGCTGCGCAACCCGACGATTGTGCCCGCGGCGCGGATCATTTCCTTGGCACTGGCCGCGCTTGCGTTTGCCAACAGTCTTTCGCGGCTTTGCGGCACCGGTGTCCGGTCGCCGTAGCGTTCCAGCAACTGGCGAAACCGCTCGGGCCGCCAAAGGTGACGGCTGAGGGCGGATTTTCGGCTTTCCAGCGTTCCAAGGCCGTTGACGGCGGCGATCAGAACGCCCAGATCACCCGTTGCCGCGCGCAGGTTCAGACCTTGCAGGGCGGATGCCACAAGCGCGAAGACTTCGGCATCCGACGCACCGGGGTCGCCCCGGTCAAAAACCTCAAAACCAACCTGCAGCGTTTCAGCCACCCGCCCCGAGCCCGCGTCGGGCATCCGCCAGACGCTGCCCTGATAGGTGTATCGCGCAGGCTCGACCTGCCGGTTCATGTGCATCTGGACGACCGGCACGGTGAAATCCGGGCGCAACATCATTTCCCCGGCCTCCGGGTCATGGGTCACGTAGGCACGCGCACGGATATCCTCGCCATAAAGATCAAGCAGGGTTTCGGCGGGCTGAAGAACCGTTGTGTCCACGCTCAGCGCGCCAGCGTTCGCAAAATGACGGCTGAGGCGATCGGCCTCGGCCCTGATCGTTGCGGGATCGGGGGGGGTCATCGCGCGGGTCCGCAGACGCGGTCTGCCAGTGAATACGGGCACATTGTCAGCCCCCTTCGCCGCGTGCGATCATCTTTCGGACTTCATCGACAAGCGCGCCACGCTCTATTTCGATCTGCGCGGGCTGGGATTTCCATTCCTCGTTCGTGACCATCTCGGCCGCCAGTCGCGCACCCAGCGCCAAATCCTTGATCTGCACGACGCCGCGCGCCTTTTCGTCGGCCCCTTCGATGACCGCGACGGGGCTTTGGCGTTTATCGGCGTATTTCAACTGGTTGCCAAAGTTTTTGGGATTGCCCAGATAAACCTCGGCGCGCAGGCCCGCACGGCGCAATTCCGCGGCCATTTCCTGATAATCGGCCATCCGGTCGCGATCCATGACCGTAACAACAATCGGGCCTTGGCCCAAGGCACCGATCCGCCCGGTTTCGCGCAAGGCCGCCAGCAACCGGTCCACCCCGATGGAAATGCCCGTTCCCGGCACGCTTTGCCCCGTGAAGCGTTTCACAAGATCGTCATAACGCCCGCCCCCGGCGACCGAGCCGAACTGGCGTTTCCGCCCTTTTTCGTCAAGGATTTCAAAGGTCAGTTCCGCTTCGAAAACCGGCCCCGTGTAATAGCCAAGCCCACGAACGACCGAGGGGTCGATGACGATGCGGTCGGGGCCATAGCCCTGTGCTGCGAGCAACCCCGCGATTTCTGCAAGCTCGGCCACGCCTTTCAGCCCTACGGAGGACCCCGCCACAATGTCGCCAAGGCGCGCGCATGTGGCAACCGTCGTTTCACGCCCGGCGTCAACGAAACTCATGACAACATCGGCTTGGTCTTCGCTCAGGGCGGCACCTTTGGTGAAATCGCCGCTTTCATCCTTGCGCCCGTCCATCAGCAAGGCGCGCACACCGGCAATCCCCAGCCGGTCAAGCTTGTCGATCGCGCGCAAAACCACGCCGCGTTCTGCTTCATGTGCTGCGGGATCGGACGGGTCCAGAAGACCGGCACATTCCATGACTCCGTTCAAAACCTTCCGGTTGTTCACACGGATGATATAATCCGACCGTGCAATACCAACGGCTTCCAACACGTCCGCGAGCATGGCGCAAATCTCGGCGTCCGCAGCAATGCTGGCGGTCCCAATCGTGTCGGCATCACACTGATAAAACTGGCGAAACCGCCCCGGTCCCGGCTTTTCGTTGCGCCAGACCGGCCCCATCGCATAGCGCCGGTAAGGGGTCGGCAGTTCGTTGCGGTGCTGGGCATAGACACGCGCCAGAGGGGCGGTCAGGTCATAGCGCAGGGCCAGCCAGTCCTTGTCATCCTCTTGCCAGGCAAACACGCCTTCATTCGGACGATCAACGTCGGGCAGAAACTTGCCCAGCGCCTCGACCGTTTCCACGGCAGCGCTTTCCAAAGGGTCAAACCCGTGGGCGTGATACACGCGGGCGATTGTGGCCAACATCTCGTTTCTGTGCAGGACATCCGCACCAAAATAATCGCGAAACCCCCTGGGAGTTTCCGCGCGCGGCCGTCTGATTTTCTCTTTGCGTTGGCGGGCCATGGTGGTTCCTGCATTGGCACCTTGTCATTTGGAGGCTTCCCTAGCGCATGGGATTGAAGGGGGCAAGGTTGGCCTGAGGATTTGCCTTTCCAGCATCCTGCCATCCACTATACGGTAGGGGTCAAAAAGAGGAGCGGGCGATGGCCGATCAACGCATGACGGATCTTGAAATCGAATCCGCGCATACCGCGAAACTCGTGGAAGAACTCAACGAGGTGGTCACAGCGCAGGGGCGCGAAATCGACCGGCTGACCCGGCGGGTTCAGATGTTGATGGAGCGTCTGGCCAGCGACGAGACCGCCACAGAAGGCACCGTGCCACTGGCCGATCAGCCGCCGCCGCACTGGT
>CAYXNM010000064.1:0-1916 GCA_964466385.1 uncultured Rhodobacter sp.
CGGCCCTGCCCACACGCAGTTCGGAGGGTCAATCAGTCTGGCCGTTGGTCTCAGGCCTGCCTTGCGCGGCGGGCGAAAGCCACAAATCGCGCGACCCAAGGGTTCGTGCGACTGTTGCGTAAGTGACAGAAACCGGCGATCAGGTTGTGCATGACGATGCCGTCGCCCGTACCGCTGACCCCTGCCCCGCGCTCCATTCGCCGTGCAAAAACCTGCCCCGCCTCCAGGTTTTCAATCGAGGCGTAATGAAATTCATGCGCGTTCTGGATCTGACCCTCGCCGCCCCAAAGATGATCCGCCGTGGTTGAAAAGCGCACATATCCGCGCCCCTGCGGGCGCGTGTGCATCACCGCATCGGCGTTGATGACCCCAACCATCCCGGCCCGTTCCCCGCGCCAGTGAAGCGAGCGACAGAGGTACATCAACCCCCCACATTCCGCATAGGCGGGCATGCCGCCCTTTATCGCCTGCTTGATGGACTTGCGCATGGAAACATTCGCGGCCAGCGCCTGCATTTGCGTTTCGGGGAATCCTCCGCCGATGAACACCGCGTCCACATCGGGCAAGGCGCTGTCATTCAGCGTATCAAACGGGACGAGATCCGCGCCCTCGCGCGCAAACGCCTCCAGATCGTCAGGGTAGTAAAACCCGAAAGCCGCATCCTGCGCCACCCCGACCAAAAGCCGTTTCTTGCCGCCCTTGACAGATGGCGCCATGGGGGCCGGTAAGACCGGCTGCGCCGCCCCGAACGAGGCGATTTTCGCGACATCGACACTGTCAGCGATGATGCGGCCCACCGCCTCGATCCGCCCCTTCAAACCGCCGGTTTCCGCCGGAGTGGTCAGTCCCAAATGCCGTTCGCCGATGTCCAGTTCATCGGTCTTGCGGATCGCCCCCAGCAGGGGAATATCCGTATAGGTTTCGATCGCCGCGACTAGCTTGCGTTCGTGGCGCGAACCACCCGTCTTGTTGAGGATGACGCCTGCGAACACCAGCCCATCGCCAAACGCCTGATAGCCCAGCAAAAGGGGCGCGATCCCACGGGTCATTCCCTGCGTGTCCACCACCAGAACGACCGGCGTTTTCAGAAGCTGCGCCAGGGCGGCATTGGAATCGCCGCCGTCGGTGGCAACGCCGTCAAACAACCCCTTGTTGGCCTCGATCATCGCCAGATCAGCGCCAGCGGATTTCGCCGCGAACAAATCACAAATCTCGTCCCCGCCCATGGTGTTGAAATCAAGGTTATAGCACGCCCGCCCGCTTGCCGTGCCAAGCCACATGGGGTCGATATAATCGGGGCCTTTCTTGAAGGTCTGGACGGTATGCCCCCGCGCGCTCAGCGCCGCCGCGAGACCCGTTGACACGACCGTCTTACCCGAAGATTTATGCGCCGCTGAGACAAGAAAGCGGGGCATTGTTTCAGGCCTTCATCGGCAGAAGAGACCTGTTGCGCGCGCGCCAGAGCTCTGCAGCCCGTGCCTCTGCTGCGTCGATCGTTGCGGCCTGTCCCATGGTTTTCAGCGCGATCGCCAGCGTGCCGACAATCGCGGCATTGGCATAGGCGCTGTCATCCTCACCTCGCCAGACCTCCACCAAACGCGAGACCTGCATTTCCCCGTCGGGTGTTTGATGGCCGTCCGTCAGCAAGAGGGGCCATGTCTCGACCTTCGGCGCTGCGGTGCCGTGGGTCGTCCAAACGGCTGTCGGTTTGTTCGGACGACGCTCAATCTCGCCGCCTTCACCGCGAAAAACCGCCATGTGGGGTTGGTTAAGAAGCTGCGCGGCGCCAGCGTGAATATCCATGAACCCGCGATGGAAAATCCCCTGCATCATCACGGGTGCATCAAACGGGTTCAGCATCCGCGAAAACGAGTGGACCGGCGAGCGCAGGCCAAAGATGGGGCGCAAGTCGATCA
>CAYXNM010000064.1:2016-8104 GCA_964466385.1 uncultured Rhodobacter sp.
GTAAAACCGGCGATCTCCTCGGGGGCCTCTTCCTTCAGGCGCAACAGCATCAGGAACGCGCCGATCTGTTCCGGCAGCGCCTTACCGCCAAGGATCATGCCCATGGCCTCGCGCGCCTCGTCAAGCGTCAGGTGGCGCTGTTTGGTCTTGCCCCGCCCAAGGATGGCCACAAAGCGCGAAAAAGGGTGGTTTTCTTGCATTCCAGAATCCATTCAGGGTTTCGGTGCGAGGTCAACATTCACGTCCGACAGGTTTGTCGGCAGGACACGCAGGATTTTCATGCCAACGCCCGTCATCGCCAGCGCCAGTGCGACCCCTCCAAGGCCCAGCAGCCATTCCAGATAGTTTGCCGAATAGGCATTGATCTGACCGTCGGCAAAACTGCTTGTCGCCTCCCAGCCGGGGAAGATGTCGAGCGGAAAGGCCTGCCCGCCGATCACGATCACGTAGACCTGCGCGAAACCACCAAGAATGACCAGCCCTGAAGCAACCAGCGTCGAAGCCGGCTTTGCCCCGCCCGTGGGATGAAACACCAGCGCGATCGGAATGACACCGCCGACCAGAACCTGCCCAATCCAGAAAAGCTGCGTATAGAGCCCGCCGCTCCGCAGGATGAAATCCTCGATGCCCGCATGTTCGGCGGCATAAAGGTTCGTCAGATGCTGAACCCCGGTAAAGTAAAGGACGAGCGCCGCGAATATCCCCAGGAGCCGCCCAAGACGGTTCATCAGCCGATCCCCGAACACGCGGCCGCTCAAATGACAGGCCAGTCGCGTGACGAGGATGAAAATGGCCAACCCAAAGGAAAACGACATCACGATGAACAGAGGTGCCATGACCGCCGCGTCATAGGCCGGACGCGCGACCAGCCAGCCAAAGATCGACCCGGTGCCGGTGGTCAGTGCAAGCCGCCACAAAAAGGCAACCGTGCCAACGATCCTGATCACCGAATAGGGCATCGAGCGCGCCATCTGAACGAAAAGATAGGCCGCGACCACGGCGAAAAACCCGTTATAGAGGAAGATGTTCCACGCAAAAATCGAACTGAAGTTATAATGCGTCATGGCAATGACCAACCGCTCGGGCCGGCCCAGATCAAGAACAAGGATCGCCAACCCGCCCGCAAGCAGAGATATCGCCAGCAGGCCCGACATGCGCGCCAGAGGCTTGTAAGGCGTCTTGCCAAACACGCTGGCAATCGAGGCCACGTTGAGCGCACCCGAGGCCGCAACGATCAGGAAAATCGCGAACACATGGGGCAGACCCCAGACGATCTGGTTGTTCATGCCGGTCACGATATGCCCGAAATGTTCGATATAAAGAACCGCCCCCGCTGCCGCCGCGATGAACGCCCCCAGAAGCACAGCGATCCGGATCACCTGCGCATTTGCCGGAATTTCACGATAGATTGTGCGTTCCATGCCCAAACCTTTCAAAGATTACTGTACCGCACACCCGGATTGAGGTGGAAATCATCCCTCAGCGCGGTCGACGGATAGGCCACAAGCGCCTTTGAAATCTCGCTCGCCGGATCGTTGAGGTCCCCAAATATCATGGCACCGCTGCCCACCTTGTTGCAGGCCTCGACACAAGCAGGCGTGCCGCCCGCGTCAACGCGGTGAACGCACATCGTACAACTTTCGACAGTTCCCTTGCCGCGCGGGGCGTAAGTTTTCTGGTCTTCCAGAGGCGTGTGCACGAACGAGCGCGCCTTGTAGGGGCAGGCCATCATGCAATAGCGGCACCCGATGCAATTGTGCTTGTCCACCAGCACGATCCCGTCGGCACGCTTGAACGAAGCCCCCGTCGGGCACACGTCCACGCAGGGCGGGTTTTCGCAATGCTGGCACATCACCGGCAACGAAACCTCGCGCCCGGTTTCGGGGTTTTTCAGATCCACCTTGCGGATCCATTGCGGATCGGTTTCCGGGTGGCCCGTGTCCTGCCAGCCGTTTTCGGTCTGGCAGGCACTGACGCAGGCGTCACAGTCGCTGGCACATTTGTTGACGTCGATCAGAAGACCCCAGCGTTTGCCGGGATCGGCGAGTGCCTGGGCCTTTCCGCCCCCGAACGCCATCAGCGTCACACCGGGGGCCAGTGTCACGGTTGCCATGGCAGCGCCGCTCTTCATAAAATCACGACGGCTCATCTGGCTGGGTTTCGTGCCGAACGAAAGGGCGGGCAGCTTCATTGTTCCGC
This sequence comes from uncultured Rhodobacter sp., assembly GCA_964466385.1. GTDB lineage: Bacteria > Pseudomonadota > Alphaproteobacteria > Rhodobacterales > Rhodobacteraceae > UBA5972. Next base: position 4,216 of record CAYXNM010000064.1, read on the forward strand.
CTCCTTCAAATAGGTGACGATATCGTTTTCATCAGCGATTTCGGGGCGCAACAGAACCTGTTTGGCGGGTTCAGCGGGCTTGGAGTTGTGACACTCAAAACAGTCGATCTTGACGGCGGCAAAATCATGGCACACGCGGCAAAAATGTCTGTCATCCTTCACGCTGACGGGCTGACCGTCAGCCCCTTTGACCTGATGGCATTCCACACAGGCCTTGATGCTGAAACTGATATTCCTGTTCCCGTCTTCTACGGTCAGCGTGCGGTCATGCTTGAGAAACCGCATGTGATTGACCCGCATCCAGAGGTTCCCCTCCGGGTGGGGCGCGCCCGACGCCTTGGGAATGTCCGGCCACAGAGACCCGGCGCTGACCTGCCCGGACACGAGGCCAAGAACCACCAGCAAGGCCATAAACAGCCGTTTCATGCCTATTCCCCCAGCCCCATCTTGATATAGCCCGTCGGACAGACATCCGCACAGATATGGCACCCGATGCAGCGCGTGTAATCCGTGTCCACATAACGCCCCACGGTGCGCTCGGACTTCTTCACCCGGAAAACAGCGTCCTGCGGGCAGTAGATCACGCAATTGTCGCATTCAAAGCACATGCCGCAGGACATACACCGCTCGCCCTCTTTCTTTGCCTGCTCTTCGCTGAGCGCGATGATGCGTTCCTCGAAATTGCCAAGAACATCATCGCCTTCGATCCGCACTTCACCGCGCTTTTCGCGTGGTACAAAGTTGAAGTGGCCCTTGAACAGCTCGGTATGAGGGATGATCTGGCTGGAAGACCGATCCTCGAAATTGTGGACGGCGAAGGCGGATGAGCTGGTGCCGCGCGCTTGCGCGTGATCGTAATCGTCAAGCTCCTGACCACGACGGCGCAGCTCCTCCATCAGGTTAAAATGATGGACGTCGACCTTGGGGCGCTTGTCAATCTCGCCATCGGCCAGATAGTCGGTGATCGTCTCGGCGGCAATCCGGCCCTGACCGATCGCGGTCGTCAGCAGATGCGGTCGGAGGATATCCCCGCCGGCGAAATGCTTGTCGCGACCCTTCACACGAAAGGCGCCATCGGCCTCCATGAAACCGCGACCATTGTCAAAGCTCTCGAGGCCCGCAAGATCACCGGCTTGCCCGATGGCGGCAATCACGATGTCGCATTCGATCTCAAACTCGGTTCCTTCACGCGCAACGGGGGTCATGCCGTTCATGTCACATTCGCACATTCTTAGCGCGACGGCTCGGCCCTTGTCGTCGAGAACAACCTCCAGTGGCATGACATTGCCTTTGATATCAACACCTTCACGCCGGGCGTCCTCGCGCTCGTGCTCAGCAGCGGTCATCTGTTCAACGGGGAAAAGTGAGGTAAGCGTTGCCTGCATGCCCTCGCGAGCGATGCTTCCGGCGACATCCTTGGCCGTATAGTTGATGACCGTTCCGTCATCGCGCTCGGGGGTTTTGACCCCGGTAATCTTGCCCAGCCTTCTGGCAACCGAGGCGACGTCGATCGACGTGTCTCCGCCGCCGACGACGACGACCTTTCTGGCGGTCCCCAGCACGTAACCCTGGTTGAACGCGTCGAGGAATTCGATCCCGTTGATGCAATTCTCGGCCTCTTCCCAGCCGGGAATGGGCAAGGGACGGCCCTTTTGCGCGCCAAGCGCCCAGAAAACCGCGTCAAAGCTGGCGTCGAGTTTTTCCGCGCTGATATCCGTGCCGACGCGCGTGTTCAGATGCACATCGACCCCCATGTCGATGATCCGCCCGATTTCCTTGTCCAGCATGTCGCGCGGCGTCCGATAGCCCGGAATGCCATAGCGCATCATGCCGCCGAGTTGGTCATTTGCTTCAAACAGTGTGACCGCATGACCGGCGCGGCGCAGAAAGAACGCCGCTGACATACCGGCGGGTCCGCCACCGACCACGGCCACCTTGCGGTGCGTGTCCGCCCCGGCTTGGGGGGCTTTCACGTTGTTTTCATTGGCCCAGTCGCCGACATATTGTTCGACCGCGTTGATGCCCACATAATCATCCACCTCGTTGCGGTTGCATCCCGCTTCGCAGGGGGACGGACAGACGCGGCCCATCGTGGCGGGAAACGGATTTGCCTCTGCCATCCGCTGGAACGCGTATTCCTGCCAGTCCATACCCTCGACGTCCGGCTTGTCCATGCCACGCGCGATCGCCAGCCAGCCGCGAATTTCGTGGCCCGAGGGGCAAGACCCCTGACACGGCGGCGTTTTGGCGATGTAGGTCGGACATTTATAGGACTTGTCCTGCGTGAATATTTTGTCTTCGAGATCCCAGTCCGCCGGTGTTTCGCCCTCTTCAAACCGGCGATAAGTCGGATTTTGCTGTGATGACTGGACACTCATTTACTTTCCTCCACAACGAGAGAACCCTGATCCGGCTCTGCCTCGTCGTCCGTTTGTTGACCATCCAGAATGATGGCATTTGAAACCAGTTGGTGAACCGACAGGATGGATTCCCGGTCAAAACCGAATTTAGGCATGACTTTTGAAAACTGCGTTTTGCAGATGGCACAGATCGCGGCCATATGGGTGACGCCGTGCTCGTCGCTGACCTGTTTGAGCGCCTTCATCCGCGGGCTGGCCCCCTTGGTGCGGATGTCCATCAATTCATCGCTGAGCAAACCACCGCCGCCCCCGCAACACACCGTGCTTTCGCGGATCGTATCGCGGTCCATATCGAAATAGTGGTTGCAGACGGTCTTGATCACGGCGCGCGGAATATCGAACTGCCCGCCCGGCTTGTCCCCCATGCGGCTGGCCCGCGCGACATTGCAACTGTCGTGATATGTCAGGCGAATGTGGTCGTTGCGCGACTTGTCGAATGTCAGCGTGCCCTTCTGGATCTCGCCCCAAGTGAATTCCAGAATATGCTGGGGCACCGGGAATTTCGGGTCCAGAAAGTCAAACGGCCCGGCCAGTGTGTTGAGAAAGCTGTAGGCGACCCGCCAAGCGTGCCCGCATTCGCCAAACACGATCCGTTTGACACCCAGATCCTCGGCGGCCTTGCGGATACGCAGGGCCAGATCGCGCATGTTTTCGTAAGAGCCGATGAACATGCCGAAATTCGCGGCTTCAGAGGCGTAAGAGCTGATCGTCCAGCTCACGCCGGCCTGATGAAACACCTTGGCATAGCCCAGCAGCCCCTCGATATGGGGTTCGGCGAAGAAGTCGGCACTGGGCGTGATCAACAGAATGTCAGCGCCTTTTTCATCGAGCGGAATGCGCACGGAAACGCCGGTCTCGTCCTCGATATCCTCTTCCAGATCCTCCAGCGTCGCGCGGAGTGCCTTTTCCTGTAGCCCGAGGTTGTTGCCGACGTCCTTCACCTTGCCGATGATCTCGTTGCAGTATTTCTGCCCGACCCCCACGGCATCCATGATTTCGCGTGCGGCCATGGAAATTTCAGCTGTATCAATGCCATAGGGGCAGAAAACCGAGCAGCGGCGGCACTGGCTGCACTGGTGATAATAGGCATACCACTCATCCAGAACCTCGCGCGTCAAATCGCGCGCACCCACCAGCCAGGGAGTGTGTTTTCCGGCGAATGTATAATAGCGGCGGTAAACGCTGCGCAGCAGGTCCTGGCGCGCGACCGGCATGTTCTTGGGGTCACCCGAGCCAAGGAAATAATGGCATTTATCCGTGCAGGCGCCGCATTTGACGCAGGCGTCGAGATAGACCTGAAAGGCGCGGTTCTTTTTCGCCAGTTCACCGATCTTGGCAATCGCGACCTCTTGCCAGTTTTCGATCAGTTCGCCGGGAAACCCGATTTTCATGTTGTGTTCGGGATAGGCCGGATACGGGTGGCTTTCGGCCATCGAGTCACACGCCAGACGGGGGATTTCCAGCGCGTC
>CAYXNM010000064.1:8204-15367 GCA_964466385.1 uncultured Rhodobacter sp.
AGGTGATCGGAGGGGCTGGAAATATAGCGGATGCGCTCAACCAGGATCCGCCGCGCCCACAACCCCGCCAGCCCCAGCGCCATGGCCAGAGCCGCGTAAACGCCGAAGGGCTGCACGATATCGACCCAGAACCACACCGGCTGGGTGAAATAGCGCAGATGGCGCAACAGAACGAGCAATAGCGCGCCGTGGAACAGATACCCGAAAATCCAGATCCACTTGTTGGATTTGAACAGGCTCTCGAAAAAGACCAGTTCGCGGAACATGCGCCAGAAAACGCCCTGCGATGTCGTTGGCGCAGGCGTCGTCGGGATCTTCAGAGGGGCAGGAGCCTGCGCGTATTGCCTGATTTTCAGCCCCGTTCCAACAACCAGCAGGAACGTCGCGAAATAAAACAGCGCTGCATAAAGCGTTGACAACACTTTGGACTCCTCCCAGATTCCACCTCTGCTATTTTGTTGTTTTACAGAGGTTTACAATGTATCAAACACAACCCGTCGGCTTGGGCAGGCCGGCAATCTTACAGGCTTGCTTGGCCGGGCCATAAGGAAACAACTCGTACATATGCTTGTTGTTGCCGATCTCCGGCCCCATGGATTTCTTGATCGATTTGATCAGAACACGGACCGCCGGCGCGATCTGATATTCTTCGTAATATTCCCTGAGAAAGTTCACGACGGCCCAGTGCTCGTCGCCCATATCGACCTTTTCGGTTTCAGCGATCACTTTCGCCAAATCCTCGCTCCAATCGCTCAGGGTCGTGATGTAGCCTTCTTCGTCATGTTCAATTGTGTTTCCGTTTATCTGGTAAGCCATATGTTTTCCTTTCAGTTGTTTGCCTTGATGTCACGATGCTCTTCTATAGCCAGGCGTTTGTCACGTTGTGTTCGGCTGCAAGTTCAACGAACCCTGCATAGTCCTTGACAGTGACCCCCTTTGCGAGACGGGATGCCCCGATGCCGCGCGCCTCCAGGTCCGGGCCAAGAACATAGACGGCGACTTTCTGCGCGGCCGCCTCGACTTTGGCCGATATCGACGTGCCACTGGTTGCGCCGTAGACGCCGTCCTCGATCATGAGGATCGCGTCCCCGTCGCTTGTGTGTTCCAGACAACTGCCAAGGCTCTGACTGGAAAAGGGTGATTTGTTTACTGTGTGCAGGGTGGTCATGTCCCCTCCTCAAAAGCTCAGAACAACGTCCTGGTTGGCCATGATTTCCGACATCTCCGAACGGCTGACGATGCGGATCGAGGGTTTTTCTTCCCAATCATCATCCTCATCCTCATAAGTGATCGCCTGAAGATCACCCTCGCTCAAACCGCGTTCCTGCAAGGACTCGTGCTCGACGTAGAGTTTTGTCACTTCGTAATCACCCAATGCGCGGAACGTGGGCGAGAAATTCTTGACCCCGATCGCCTTGGTGTCCTGATCCTTGACCAGCTGAAAAACGCCGTCGTCCAGAAACGCCAGGCTGACATCCTGATCAAAAGCCGCGCCGATCAGCACGACTTCCAGGCTTTCGAGCGCATAGATCGTTCCGTAGGGCGCTTTGCGGTTGATGTAGAGAAACTTTTTGACGTCATCTTCCATGATAGCCCCCTCAGTCCCCGAACATCATCAGACGATCCGTCTGAATGCCCATTTCGATCAGCTGCCCCAGTCCGGATATCCGAAACCCCACGGCAATGTTGTCTGCGTCCTTGCCCTGGCGTTTGGCCTCGTTTTCATCGAGCACCCCCCGCCTTTGGGCCGCCGCAATACAGACGACAAGGTCAACGTCATGCTCTTTTGCAAGGGCTGACCACTGCTGCTGAATGTTCCGCTCGTCCTGAGGCGGAACGGCCAGTCGTGTGCTGACGTTCACGCCATCATGATAGAAAAACACCCGCGGCACGTCGTGACCGGCGGCAAGGGCTGCGACCGCGAAATGATAGGCGGTGTCGGAGGCCTGATGGGTATAAGGCCCCTCGCTGACAACAATTCCGAACTTCACGTCGATTGCTCCTCAGAAATGCACGTGTGCGGACATGTTCATCGTCTTGCGCGCGCCGGTCCAGGTGTCGAGGTGGTGCTTGGTGAAGGCAAGATCGGTCATCTCAAAGAAACGGTTCCAGCCGATGCGTTCGATCCACTCGCCCATGCGCTCCCAGTGCTTGGCGTCTTTCTTGTAGGCCGCAACGATCCGGCGCACCACGTCAGAGACTTCGGGCCAGTGCGGCGGGTTGTTGGGAAGGTTCGCAACCGCCAGCTTGTGGAATGTCGGCTTGGAGCGCGCGTTGGAGTGCTTGCCCCCGACCCAGATCGCGATCTTGGTCGAATCCGCGCCGTTGATCTGCATCGGCGGGCACGGCGGGTAACAGGCACCGCAACAGACGCATTTCTTTTCGTCAATCTCCAGCGACGGCTTGCCGTTGACCATTGCCGGACGGATGGCCGCCACCGGGCACCGGGCCACGACGGCCGGACGTTCGCAGACGTTTGCCACCAGATCGTGATTGATCTTTGGCGGCTTGGTGTATTGCACGTTCACGGCGATATCGCCCTGCCCGCCACAGTTTATCTGACAGCACGAGGTCGTGATACGCAGTCGGTTGGGCATCTTTTCCTGCACGAATTCCTCGTGCAGCATGTCCATCAGCCCCTTGACCACGCCCGAGGCATCGGTGCCCGGAATATCGCAGTGCAACCAGCCCTGCGTGTGCGAAATCATCGAGATCGAGGCCCCCGTGCCGCCCACAGGAAATCCGTTCTCCTCAAGCGCGCCGATCAGGGGGGCGACTTTGGCTTCGTCCGTCACCATGAACTCGATATTGGCGCGGGTGGTGAACCGCACGTGTCCGTCGGCAAAATTATCGCCGATTTCGGCCAGCTTGCGGATGGTGAAGACATCCATCTGCCGCTGTGTGCCGGCGCGCACCGTAAAGAGCGACTTGCCCTCTTTCGTGACGTGGCGCAACACGCCGGCGCGCGGCCTTTCGTGCCAATCCCAGTTGCCAAGGTTGGACCGCATCATCGGGTGCATGTACTGAAGATGATCCGGAACCCCGGTTTCAACCGCGATCCGCGGGGTCTGGTCTGCATCACTCATCTTTTCTCTCCCCTTGGGCTTGTCCGCCCGATCTTTTATCAGGTTATCTGGTTATTCCGAGGCAACGGTCATGCCCGCTTCAAGCGCCTTGCGCTCGAACCATTTGGCCGCTTCGTCATCGAAATCATCCGTGCGAACGTAACTGGACGTTCTGGGATGGTTCACCATGTTCGGATCAGCCTCAACGCCGACCGCTTCAAGGAATGTGGGTAGGCCCACGCGGTCGATCGTTTCACCGATCCGTTCGTGCTCCAGCGCATTATCGGCGAAAAACTCGATGCAGGTCTCGGCGAATTCTTCGAGCTCCTCGTAGTCTTCGTCCGTTTCCAGCTTGATGAAGGGTTTGACCATGATGCCCATCATGTCCCCAACCTTGAGCGAGCGCTTGCCGCCGATCATCACCGACGCGCCCCGGTCATCACCGGGGCTGAGCGCCTTGGTCATGACGTTGATGCAGTGCATGCAGCGCACGCAACTGGGATTGTCGATTTCAAGCGTGTCGTCGTCGTTAAGCGAGATCGCCCGCGTCGGACACATGGAAACAACCGTGTCGATGGTGTATTTGCGGCCCTTTTCGGCGATATGCTCCTTGACCTTTTCCTGATTGATCTTGATGTCATCACGCCATGTGCCGATCACCGCGAAGTCGGCGCGGTGGATGGCGTTCACGCAGTCGTTGCCGCAGCCCGAGAACTTGAACTTGAACTTGTAGGGCAGCGCCGGGCGGTGCATCTCGTCGAGAAACCGGTTGATGACCTGACGGTGCGCGCGTCCTTCGTTGAAACAGGACTGTTCGCAGCGCGCCTGCCCGACACAGCTCATCGCGGTTCTGAGCGCGGGACCAGCCCCGCCCAGATCAAAGCCGATTTCGTTCAACTCGTCAAAAGCGTGTTGCGTGGCTTCGGTCGTACAGCCCTGAAACATGATGTCCCCGGATTGGCCGTGAAACGCGATCAGGCCGGACCCGTGGCGCTCCCAGATATCGCACATCTTGCGCAGGATATCGGTCGTATAGTGGAAACCCGGTGGCGGCATGACCCGCAGCGTGTGGAATTCCTTGGATTCGGGAAACTGTTCGGCGACTTCGGAAAAGCGCGGGATGATCCCGCCGCCATACCCAAAGACGGAAACCGTGCCACCCTTCCAGAACCCTTTGCGTTCCTCGTAGGAATGATTGAGCTGACCCAGAAGGTCGTTCATCATGGGCGCGTATCCGGCGCCTTCGGCATCCCTCAGCCGTTTGAGACCTGTCACGAAACTCGGCCACGGTCCATCTTCGAGCTGATCGAGCATCGGCGTTGGATTCATCTCTGACTTGTCTTTGGTATCGTCACCGTCTTTCACGACGCGTCTCCCCTTATAACCTTTTTTTGGTCCCGGACTCTGCCGCTTTTCAATCGGCCTTACCGAAAGAAAACCCCCTGCCCCTGTTTTCGCTTCCGTATGACGGAACTTTTGAGCCGGATGGTATTCCCCATTCGGCTGTTATATATTAGTATATTCGAATGTAAAGGAAAAGCTGTGGAAATGCACGTTGAGTTTATCCGTCGTTTGACTGAGTATCGGTGTTCCGGGCAGGGACTTCGACCAGTTCAAGCGGGTAAATCTCGGGACTGGAAGGGAAATTCAAAGCATGCATGAGCAATTCGACCCCTTTGACCTTGGCAATGACAGCGCCTTTGCGGTCTGGAAAAAGGAAAAGATCGATACCCATTCCGCCATGCAGCACCTCCCGGTGGTGCGAATCAGTAACCTCGCGGTGCCTTCGGATCGCGAACGGGCCGAACTTGCACGCCGCTGCCGGGCCGTCAATTTCGCACTCTATGAAGCGGGGGATGACACGCGCCACGATACGCGCGGGAACCTCCGCGGGTTCTGTGACGCGCTCGGGCTGAAGATCGCCGAAAAACATCGCTCGGCAGGCGAAGGCGGCATCGTGGCGCTCAGCCCGACGGACGACCCGGACAAGAAGGGCTTCATCCCCTATTCCCAAAAGGCGCTCAACTGGCATACGGATGGCTATTACAACCCGCCGGGCGAGGAAATCCGCGCCATGGCACTCCATTGTGTACGTCCCGCCGCTGACGGCGGTGAAAACCAACTGCTGGATCCCGACATTGCCTATATCCGCCTGCGCGATATCAATCCGCGCTATATCGAGGCGCTCAGCCATCCTTCCGCCATGACGATCCCGGCCTATGAAGACACCAAGGGCGAAACCCGCGCGGCCTCGACCGGCCCGGTTTTCCTGAGGTCCGACGAGGGCGCTTTGACCATGCGCTACACGGCGCGCACACGCAGCATCCATTGGCGAGACGACCCGATGACCCGCAAGGCCGCGCAGGAACTGATTGACCTGCTGTGCAGCGATGAGCCATGTATCGCTCGGGTCAAACTGGCCGCGGGTCAGGGGGTTCTGTGCAACAACGTGCTTCACAACCGCACCGGATTCGACGCCAAACTTGCAACCCAAAGCGACCGCCTGTTGTTTCGCATCCGGTTTCACAATCGCGTAAAGGAAAACTGAAGAATGGCCAAGCTGAGCGACCTGATCCTGCAGCACCCGGACGTTGAAACTTTCGCCGAACTTGAACGCCTGATTGCCCATGCCGGGGAATCCGGACAGATGTTTCTGGAGTTCGACCTCAAACCGGACTATCGCGACACACCAAGAAAATGGGAATGGCGGCTTGAAGCCGCGTTCACGCGGGGAATACGCTATGACTGACACGGATGTTGCCCTGACGGAGATCTCCGAACACGACTTGCCGTTTGGACGGCGGGTCCGGCTGGTTGACGCGCGTTATGCAAGCGGACTGCGGATGCTGAGGCTGATCTGGCGCGAGGGCAATCGTATCACACAGATTGAAGTTGACGCCGATAACGTCGCCAGACTCGGGGACGAACTGACACAATGGGCGCAGGAAACCGCCGCCCCCGGCGCATAAAAAGGCAAGCCCGCATGGATTACCTCCCGATATTTCTCGACATTCAGAACCGAAAGGTCATCGTTGAAGGTGGCGGCACCGTGGCAGCACGCCGGGTGGAACGCGCGCTCGATGCCGGGGCAATCGTTGACCTGTTCAACCCCGATCTGAGCGACGAATTCCGCGAGCTTATCGGGCACCAAAACCTGAAACATCACGCGCGCACGGCCATGCATGACGATCTGAAGGGTGCCGCCGTCGCCTATGGCGCCTCCGAGGACCCCACGCGCGACGCCGCCCTGTTCAAGGCCGCCCGCAAACACGGCGTCCTGTGCAATGTCGCGGATGTTGCGGAGTATTGCGACTTCATCACGCCCTCAGTCGTGGACCGCTCGCCGCTGGTGGTCGCCATATCCTCGGGCGGGGCCGCCCCCGTCATCGCCCGCATCCTGCGCGCCCGCATCGAAAGCGTGCTGCCGCCGGCCTATGGACGGCTGGCCGACCTGGTGGGCCGGTTTCGTGCACAGGTCAGCGAGGGTATCCGAAGATCGCTCGACCGGCGGCGGTTCTGGGAGGGGATGATCGAAGGCCCCGTGGGCGATTTGTTCCTGTCGGGCGCGGCAAAATCGGCGGAAAAACATCTGATGGCCGAAATCGACGCCGCCAGCCAGAAAGCCCCCGGCACGCCTGTTGGCGAAGTCTACCTTGTGGGGGCGGGGCCGGGTGATCCCGACCTTTTGACGTTTCGCGCGCTGCGCCTGATGCAACGCGCGGACGTCGTGGTTTATGATCGTCTCGTGGGTAACGACATTCTGACCCTCATGCGACGCGATGCTGAGCGGATTTACGTGGGCAAGCTGCCCAAGCAACACACCATGCAGCAAGAGGATATCAGCCAGTTGCTGGTGGATCTTGCCCTGAGCGGAAAACGTGTTCTGCGCCTCAAGGGGGGGGACCCGTTCATCTTCGGGCGCGGCGGTGAAGAGATCGAAAAACTGGCCGCCCACGATATCCCTTTTCAGGTCGTTCCCGGCATTACGGCAGCCGCGGGCTGTGCGGCCTATGCCGGCATTCCGCTGACGCATCGGGACCACGCGCAATCGTGCATGTTCGTGACCGCGCACGGCAAGGACGGTGTGCTGGGGCTGGA
>CAYXNM010000065.1:0-15200 GCA_964466385.1 uncultured Rhodobacter sp.
GGTATTAAATGATCTCTTGGGGTGTTCTTTTTGGAGCGGGTAACGGGAATTGAACCCGTAACTTAAGCTTGGGAAGCTCGCGTGATACCTTTTCACCATACCCGCACCGAGCCTGTGCTTATCCAGCGCGCGGGCGATTGGCAAGGGATCGAATGCTTTTGAAAAGGTCAAAGCGTCATGATGGGGCCGCACAGGTCGGGTGTTGCCGGATCCGCGACCATCCGTCCCCATCCTGTGCGGCGCTCGTCGCAGTTTTGCAAGGTTTACGGCGATCGTTTCACACGTCACAATACGCAAACGGGGCAATGATCCGCGCCGTTCGTTGACAGGAAAGGACTGGCAGATGATCGTCACATCGCTAAACGATATTTTGAAAACTGATCGGGATGTCTCCGGACCGGGCTGGAACAGCCGCCGGCTGCTGTTGAGGTCAGACGGCATGGGGTTTTCGCTGACCGACACGTTGATCCGGGATGGCCAACCTCTCGAGATGGAGTACAAGCACCATCTGGAGGCCTGCTATTGCATTGAAGGAAAAGGGGAAATCGAGGACACGGCCACTGGTGTCATCCATCAGCTTGCGCCCTATACGCTTTATGCGCTCAACGCGAACGATCGCCACAGGGTGCGGGCCATAGGCGGGGACATGCGCCTTGTCTGCGTCTTCAACCCGCCGCTGAGCGGTCAGGAGGTGCACCGGCCGGACGGCAGTTATGCACCTGCGGACGGCTGAACCACGGTTTCAGATGAAGCCGACCAATCACTGGCGTGTGGATACCCGGTTTCAAGCGCAATTGATTTGATACACCGTGTCCTTCGCACCCTTAACAGAGCAGTGCTGAGGGCAGCGCCTGCCTGGGTGGGCGCTTTGTGGCGCGTTGTTCTCGCGCGTGTTGTCCTCGTGGCTAATATCAATGATATCAACGCATTGCAACGTTGCAAGAGCGCCTACCGAGGGGCAGGCAGGCGCTGCCCGGCGTATCCGCCGGACGGGAATGGAGGTGGGTTTCGTGCTGAAAGGCCGGGGGTTGAACGCCTGCCGCACTCTCCAACCTGCCCCTCAATCATGGGTTCGTCATTGGGCTTGCTGGTTTCAGATGAAACCGACCATCCCGGTGTTCCGGACCGGTCTGTTCACGTGAATGCCGTCTTTGAAATCCTGCCGGAACCGCCTGACCACGGGCGCGATGCTCCGTGGCGGCTTGCCGGTGATCAGGTGACCGGCAGTTTTGTCTGGTATTCGTCGCGTTTCCACACTTCCCGGTCAAGCATGTCCCTGATGATATCGACCGCCCCCAGAATATCGTCTTTGGAGTTGTAAAGCGGTGCGATGCCGAAACGCATGATATCCGGCGCGCGGAAATCGCCGATCAGGCCCATGTCGATAATCGCCCGCATCGCGGCATAGCCATGGCTGAAATGAAAGCTGATGTGGCTGCCGCGCTGCTGAGGATCGCGCGGGCTGGCAAGTGTGAGGGCCGGACAGTTTGTTTCGACCTCCTTGCGGAACAGTTCTGAAAGTTCAATGGATTTGGCGCGAACGTCCTCCATTTCGACCTGCTCCCAGATATCCAGCGACGCGTTGAGTATGGGGTAATAGGCCACCGGTGGGGTGCCGATCCTCATCCTTTCGATATTGTCCGCGGGGCGATAACCCAGATCAAAGGCAAAGGGTTCGGCATGTCCGTGCCAGCCGGACAATGCCGGTTCGGCGTTTTCGATATGGCGCGGCGCGACATAGATGAAGGCCGGGGCGCCGGGGCCTCCGTTGAGATACTTGTAGGTGCAGCCGACCGCAAAATCGCTGTCCAGACCAAAAACATCGACCGGCACGGCACCCGCCGAATGGGCCAGATCCCAGACCACCAGCGCGCCGGCCTGGTGGGCTTTCTCGATGATTGCGCCCATGTCGTGCTTGCGCCCGGTGCAAAAATCGACTTCGGTCACGCAAACGACGGCAACATCATCGTTGATGGCGTCCAGCAACCCATCCGGCGTCGCGAGGGAAAGTGTGTACCCGTCGTTCTTGAGCTTCATCAATCCTTCGGCCATATAAAGATCGGTCGGAAAATTGCCGGTGTCGGACAGGATCACACGGCGCTTTGGCACCAGTGCAAGGGCCGCCGCGAGCGCCTGAAACACCTTGATCGACAGCGTGTTGCCAAGAACCGTCGACCCCTTGGGTGCCCCGATCAGTCGCCCGATACGGTCCCCGATCGTGTTGGGGGCATCAAACCATCCGCGCGCATTCCATCCCTTGATCAAATCCTCGCCCCATTGGTTGCGCAGGAAATCGGCGGTTGCGGATTCGGCGGCCAATGGCAGGGGGCCAAGCGAGTTGCCGTCAAGATAGATCTTGTCCTTGGGCAAATAGAACATTTCGCGGGTTTTGGTGAAGTCGGTCATTTTCAGCTTTCTTTATGTTGCGGTCCGCGCGCGACCGGCGACAGGATTGCAGGGTTTCTGACATAATGCCAAATACAATCAACCGACACCGCTGTCAGACAAAAAATATCCAGGCGATCAGACCGTTGGAAACGCGGTGAATGCGCCACGCGGCGCGCGCCCGCATCCTTCCGTCCCGAGGTGATTTCAGGGATCGGGTAAACGGTTTGACACGGTGCCCTGAACGTCCGTTCCGCGGGCGTGGCCCGTTCTTTCCGGATTTGACCTGAGTCAAGGCCCGGCCGGGTGGCCAACCTTAGACTGGGGAAAATTTCAGGAATGGGAGACCCCGGTGCAGTTCAATGGCAATCGAAAAAACCAGCTTCAACAGCGACTTGACGAGTTGAACGCCCGCATTTCGGAGATCGAGCAGGCGCTGGAGTCCAAACCGAACCGCGACGACGAAGACCGTGCTTCGGAAACCGAGGATCACGAAGTTCTGGAAAACCTGGGCCTGAACGCCCAAAGAGAAGTCGAAATGATCAAGGCCGCGTTTGCGCGGTTCGACGACGAGACCTATGGGTTTTGTGCAAAATGTGACCAACCGATCGGCGAGGGTCGGCTGGATTTGCTTCCCTATACTCCTTTATGCAAGAATTGCGCGCGATAGGATCTGGATTTGGGAAGGGTGGACCGTGACATTTGAAAACCTGAAAGCGGGAATCGCGCTGTTGCTGGATCAGATGAACGACTCGCCGGGGGACGCGCATGAGATACAGGAAAACCTGCGCGAAAAGCTTTCAGAGATGCGCGCACTTGGTCTGCCCCTGCCAGAAGACCTTGTCGAACTGGAACGGCGTCTGAACGCCGAATTGTCTGGTCGAAAAACCTGAAGGCGCGATTCGAATGACCGCGCCCGGGCGAAAGTTCGGTCGGGGATGTGGTGCCCCGGCGGTCCGCTCAGATCGAAAACGACGTGCCACAGCCGCATGAACTGGTGGCATTGGGGTTTTCGATGACAAACCGCGCGCCGATCAGTTCATGTGAAAAGTCGATCGTCGCCCCGGCAAGGAAAGGCAGGGACACGCTGTCGACCAGTACCTGCTGACCGTTTTGCTCCAGCACCAGATCGTCAGGGCCCGGTTGATCCAGCCGGATGTCATATTGAAAGCCCGAACATCCACCCCCTTGGACCGCAACGCGCAGCGCTTGCACCTGTTGTGCGTCCGTATTGATCGACGCGAGCTGCGCAAACGCCCTGTCCGTGACTTTTGGGGGAATCGAAAGGTCCATCTGTTCGCCGCTTGTTTATTGTCCTAAGGTCAGTTCCAAATATAGGCGCACAAGCGTCAGGCGACAAGAACAAGGCGAAACCAATGCTGGCATCCTTTGCTTGCGACCCCGCGCAGACGCGCGGCAGGTTGTTTTCGGAACATGAAAGCGCGCACAGAACCGCGTTTCAGCGCGACCGCGACCGGATCATCCATTCCAGCGCCTTTCGGCGGCTCAAACACAAAACGCAAGTGTTCGTCGAACACGAGGGCGATTATTTCCGTACCCGCCTGACCCATTCGATCGAAGTGGGGCAGGTGGCGCGCACCATCGCGAGCGTTCTCCACCTCAACAGCGAACTGACCGAGGCCGTGGCCCTTGCGCACGACCTCGGCCACACGCCCTTTGGCCATACCGGCGAGGACGCGCTGGCGGCTTGCATGGCGCCCTTTGGCGGATTTGACCACAACGCACAGGCCATCAAGATCGTGACCATGCTGGAACGCCACTATGCGGATTTCAACGGGCTCAATCTGACTTGGGAATCGCTTGAAGGGCTGGCCAAACATAATGGGCCGGTGACCGGGGACATCCCTTTGGCGCTGGCGGAATACAATGCCGAACATGATCTGGAACTGGGGGGGTTTGCCTCGGCCGAGGCGCAGGTTGCCGCCATTTCCGATGATATTGCCTATAACAATCACGATCTGGATGACGGGTTGCGGGCAGGGTTGTTTCATGAAGATCAGATACGCGATCTGCCCATCATCGGTGCGTGCTATGACGACGTCGACGCCCGTTACCCGGAGCTTGATTTCATACGCCGCCGCCACGAAGCCCTGCGCCGCGTCTTTGGCGTGATGGTCGAGGACGTGATCCTTCAAAGCCAGCGCAACATCGCCGCAACCAGCCCCGGATCGGTTGCGGAGGTGCGCCAGGCGGGTCGTCAGCTGATCCGGTTTTCCGAACCGGTTTACGAGGATCTCAAAGTCATTCGCGCCTTCTTTTTCAAACATATGTACCGGCACTGGAAAGTCAGGCGCACGCGGCGCAAGGCCGCGATCATCGTGCGCGAAATGTTCGATATCTTCATGGACGACCCCGGTATGCTGCCCGATGGCTGGCAAAAATGGGGGGTCGGGGTGGAAGAACAGCAAAAGGCGCGGGTGATCGGCGATTACATCGCTGGCATGACCGATCGCTTTGCCATAGACGAATACCGAAAACTCGTTGACCCGATGTCGATGGACTGATCCCCGATGGACACCAAGGAAGCACTGCAACTCTTCGCGGCTCTGCTGGCGATCATGAACCCTCTGACGGTCGTGCCCGTTTTTCTGGCGCTGACCGGCGGATATTCCGCGGCGGCGCGGCGCAAGGTGGCGCTGATGACCGCGATCACGGCTTTTGTCGCACTGGCTGTGGTGTTGGTGGCGGGCACCGGTCTGCTGGACCTGTTCGGCATCACGATCAACGATTTCCGCATTGCCGGCGGGATCATGCTGTTCATCATGTCCCTTTCCCTGCTGAGGGCGAAACCAAGCCGGATGCGTTATCGCCAGGAGGAGGAAATCGACGCCCAGCAACATGACAACCCCGCGGTGTTTCCGCTGGCGATCCCGATGATGGCGGGGCCGGGTTCGATGACCACGGTCATTCTGTTTGGCGATGAATACACGGGCACATTCGGCATCGCCGTGGCAATGGCCGTTATCGCGGTGGTCTGCCTGATCATCCTGACGACCCTGTCGCTGGCGAACTGGCTGGCGCGCGAGGTCGGGGTGACGGGCATGAATGTGGTGACGCGCCTGATGGGGATGATCCTGTCGGCCGT
Source organism: uncultured Rhodobacter sp. (assembly GCA_964466385.1). Taxonomy (GTDB): domain Bacteria; phylum Pseudomonadota; class Alphaproteobacteria; order Rhodobacterales; family Rhodobacteraceae; genus UBA5972. The sequence continues at coordinate 5,492 of CAYXNM010000065.1, forward strand.
GGCCGTCGGCATGATATCGCAAGGGCTGCGCGGGGCGTTTCCCGTGCTTGGGGGCGGCTGAGGGTATCCGTGACGCGCGTTTACCCCCTTCATTGCCTGAAACCCGTTCGGGGTCAGCGTCTTTATCCTCCCTTTCACTCTTTTACAGCCAAGCCGGCTTGTGATAGGGCGAAACCACTTTTCTGGCGGGCCTGAACGATGAACCTATTTGCCGATATCAAATCTCTGGTGCTTGCGGCCCTCTCCGGGCTGGAGGCCGACGGTGTCCTGCCCGATGGGCTTGATTATGCCAACGTTTCGGTCGAACCGCCACGTGATCCGCTTCACGGTGACATGGCCACCAACGCGGCCATGGTGCTGGCCAAACCCGCCGGGCTGAAACCGCGTGACATTGCCGCAGCACTTGCCCAAAAGCTGAATGAGGACGACGCAATCATTGCCGCAGATGTTGCGGGGCCGGGGTTCCTCAATTTGCGGCTTGCGCCGGCGCTGTGGCGCGGAATCATTCCGGTTGCCCTGAAGGCCGGGGCGGATTTCGGGCGCTCGGACATGGGGGCGGGGCAGCGGATCAACGTTGAATTCGTCAGCGCCAACCCGACCGGTCCCTTGCATGTGGGGCATACGCGCGGGGCCGTCTTTGGCGACGCGCTGGCCTCGTTGCTGGACTTTGCTGGATACGACGTAACGCGGGAATACTACATCAACGATGGTGGCGCACAGGTCGATGTGCTGGCGCGCTCGGTTTACCTCAGATATCTGGAGGCCAGCGGCCAGCAAGTGCAATTCGAAGAAGGCACCTATCCCGGCGATTACCTGATCGCCGTGGGGCAGGCCGTTTTCGATACCCACGGTGACGCGCTGGTCGGCAGGCCCGAAAGCGAATGGCTGGAAGAACTGCGCGCATTTGCCACCAACGCGATGATGGACATGATCCGGGGCGATCTTGACTCGCTTGGCGTCAGAATGGACGCGTTTTATTCCGAAAAGTCGCTTTACGGAACCGGGCGGATCGAGGCAGCCCTTGCCGATCTTGATGCCAAGGGGTTGATTTATGAAGGGTATCTGGACCCGCCCAAGGGCAAGAAGCCCGAAGATTGGGAGCCGCGCAAACAAACACTGTTCAAATCCACAGCCCACGGGGACGACGTCGACCGCCCGGTTCGCAAATCCGATGGCGCGTGGACCTATTTCGCCCCTGACATCGCTTATCATTTTGACAAGATCGAACGGGGCTTTGACGGGCTGATCGACATTTTCGGCGCGGATCACGGGGGCTATGTCAAGCGCATGAAGGCGGCGGTTTCGGCGCTGTCGGAGGGGCGGGTGCCGCTTGATATCAAGCTGACGCAACTTGTGCGGCTGTTCAAGAACGGTGCGCCTTTCAAGATGTCCAAGCGCGCGGGTACTTACGTGCTGCTCAGCGACGTGGTGGCGCGGGCGGGCAAGGATGTGACCCGTTTCGTCATGCTCACGCGCAAGAACGACGCGCCGCTGGATTTCGATTTCGATCTGGTGCTGGAACAGTCAAAGGACAATCCGGTCTATTACGTGCAATATGCGCACGCCCGTATCTGTTCGGTCCTGGGCCGGGCCGGGGCGGCGGGGCTTGACGTTTCTGACACAGCTTTGCTGGCGGCGGATCTGGATGAAATCGCCCATCCGGCGGAAATGGATCTGATCCGCAAACTGGCGGAATGGCCGCGATTGCTGGAACTTGCCGCGCGCCACCATGAACCCCACCGGGTTGCCTTTTACCTTTACGAACTGGCCTCGGAATTCCACGCGCTCTGGAACAAGGGCAACGAGGTGCCCGAACTTCGGTTCCTGCAAGAGTCAAATCCGCAACGCTCTGGTGGAAAAATCGCCCTGATTTCCGCAGTTTGTGTTGTGATTTCAGCAGGTCTTGGTATCCTTGGCGTAACCCCGATGAAGGAAATGCGGTAACATCCGCACAAAAAAACCACATCTGGGGATCGAGGCAGAAGCGCCCACTAAATGAGGCGTGTATATAGGGGCAAGGAAATGTCGGAGCAGGCATTCATGAGCTATCGCGACTTCAAGCCGGACCGGTTTCACACCGGCCTGTTGTCGGCGTTCGCCAACTGGGCCGGGGCGGTCGTTTCGGTCTTTCTGGTGGTCGGTCTGGTTTTCTGGGGCTACAAACTTGCGATCCGCGATGTCACCGAGGTTCCGGTCGTGCGCGCGATGGAAGGCCCCTTGCGTATTCAGCCGAACGATCCCGGCGGCGAGATCGTTGCCCATCAAGGGCTTGCGGTCAATTCCGTCCAGTCCGAGGGCAAGGTTCAGACCCCGCCCGATACCGTGGTTCTGGCGCCCGCACCCATTGACCTCACGCGCGAGGACATGACGGTGACGCAACTGCGCCCGCAGCTTGACAATCTCAGCGACGTGAGCGCGCAAACGGATGTGGACGCGCGCGCCGCCATCGAAGCTGCCGTTCTGGCTGCCGTTACCGAAGCAAACGCGCCGGTTGACGTCAGGCTTGCCGCTGTGCCCGGCGTGAAATCGTCGCCCCGGCCGCGCGCGCGGATCCGCGTTGCCTCCGCAGCAAACGCGGCAACCGATCCCGCAACGGCTGAAATGCTGTCCATGGCAGGGATCGACGTCGATCCGGTTCTTGTGACCAGCGGCACGAAACTTGTCCAGCTTGGCGCCTTTGACGATCGCGCGAGCGCCATCAAGGAATGGCAGCATATCGTTGCGCGCCACGGCGATCTGATCGGCGTGCATAAACGCTTTATCCAGGAAGCCGAAAGCGGGGGGCGGAAATTCTATCGCCTCAGGATGGTCGGGTTCGAAAGCCTCGGCGATTCACGGCGTCTGTGTTCGGCGCTGCTGGCACGCGGAACCCCCTGCATTCCCGTCACCGCGCGGTGATGGAAAGGAACGGCGCCACGATCCTTGGCGTTGAGGGGCCAGCCCTGAGCGCGGATGAAAAGCGGTTCTATCGCGATGCTGACCCCTGGGGGTTCATCCTCTTTGCACGCAATCTGGAAACCCCCGATCAGATCCGCAAACTCTGTGACGGCCTGCGCGACTGTGTGGGGCGCCGCGCGGTCATTCTGATCGATCAGGAAGGCGGGCGTGTCGCCCGTCTGCGCGCACCGCACTGGCTTGAATGGTTGCCCGCACTTGAGCAGATGGAAAGGGCCGGGCCGAAAACCGGTCCCCGCGCCATGTGGATCCGCTATCGCCTGATCGCCGAGGAGCTGTCCGCCCTGGGCATCGACACGAATTGCGCGCCGATTGCCGATATTCCGTCGACCGGGGTCCACCCGATCATTCGCAATCGCTGCTATGGAACGGATGTTTCAAGCGTGGTTTCGGCGGCAAGGGAGGTCGCACGCGGCCTGCTTGACGGGGGTGTTCTGCCGGTTTTGAAACATATTCCCGGTCATGGGCGCCCGTCTGCGGACAGCCACACCGATCTGCCGCGCACCCAGGCGGCACTGGACGACCTGCGCGCGACGGATTTCGCGGCTTTCGCGGCCCTGTCCGATCTTCCCATGGCGATGACGGCGCATGTGGTTTACGAAGCCCTCGATCCGGATCATTGCGCGACCCTGTCGCGCGATGTCATCGCCTATATTCGGCGTGAAATCGGCTTTGACGGCCTGCTGATGACCGACGATCTTTCCATGTCGGCCCTTGGCGGCAGTTTTCGCGACCGGGCGAGGGGCGCGCTGGCGGCCGGTTGTGATCTTGTGCTGCATTGCAACGGCGAGATGGCCGAAATGACGGCGGTCGTCTCGGCTGCGGGAAGGCTGGGCGAAAAGGCCGCCGCGGGCGCGGACCGCGCGCTGGCCCAAAGGCGCGATCCTTTGCCGATGGACCGCAGCGCCCTCTTGGCTGAACTGGCAGAGGTGCTATGCTAGCGCCCAATGGGTGACACGCACGAATTTGATTCTTCTCCGAACCGTCAGGGCAATGACGACCCCCTGCCGGGTTCTGCGCTGATCATCGACATCGACGGGTTTGAAGGTCCGCTTGACCTATTGTTGACACTGGCGCGGACGCAAAAGGTCGATGTGGCCAGGATCTCGATCCTTGAACTGGCGGAACAGTACCTTTCCTTCATTGACCGCGCCAAATCCCTGCGTCTTGAACTGGCCGCCGATTATCTGGTGATGGCCGCGTGGATGGCGTTTTTGAAATCCCGTCTGCTCTTGCCGCCGGACCCCGAGGATGAAGGCCCGTCCGGTTCCGAACTGGCCGCACATCTGGCGTTTCAGCTTGAACGGCTGGAGGCCATGCGCCGGTCCGCGGCCCGCCTGATGGCCCGTGACCGGCTGGGGCGTGATTTCTTTCAGCGCGGAATCCCCGAGGAGGTTACGGCAACCCGGCGCATCAACTATACCGCAACGGTTCTTGATCTGATGCAGGCCTATGCGCGCGTGCGCACGCGCGACGACTTTGAGCCGCTTTCGCTGAAACGCGACAGTGTCTTTACGATGGAACAGGCGCTGGAGCGCATGAAGTCGCTGTTGGGGCACGCGCTGGAATGGGGTGATCTGTTGCAGTTCTTGCCCGAGGACTGGTCAGGCGACCCGGCGAAACGACGCTCGGCCACGGCGGCGACATTTGCAGCGTCGCTGGAACTGGCGAAACTGGGGCAGATCGAGATACAACAGAACGAAGTATTCGCACCGATCATGGTGCGGGCAAAAGGTTTGCAAAATGGACGTTGAGACCGAGAATGTCGCCGAGAGCCTGTTTGAGGCTCCGCCCATGGCCGAGCAGGAACGCATGGTCGAGGCGATCCTCTTTGCCAGTGCCGAACCGCTGAGCCTGCGTGAAATCGGCGAGCGCCTGCCCCATGGAAGCGACCCGGCCGAGGCGATCGCGCGGTTGCGAAAACGCTTTGAGGGGCGCGGCGTTGCGCTGATGAAACTTGGCGACGGCTGGGCGATGCGCACCGCTCCCGATCTGGGGTTCCTGATGCAAAAGGAACGCGTGGAAACCCGCAAATTGTCGCGTGCAGCGATCGAAACCCTGGCCATCATCGCCTATCATCAGCCCGTCACGCGCGCGGAAATCGAGCAGATCCGTGGTGTATCCGTCTCGCGCGGGACCGTGGACTTGCTGATGGAGCTTGACTGGATCAAGCTTGGCCGGCGGCGGATGACACCGGGGCGACCGGTCACGTTTCTGGTGACGGCACCCTTTCTGGATCATTTCGGCCTGGAAAGTGCACGCGATTTGCCGGGCATCAAGGAATTGCGGGACTCGGGCCTTCTGGACAACCGCCCGCCACCCGGTGTGATGCCGGGGGTCGAAAGCGAAGATCCCGATCAGGGCGAGGATTGGCAGGAAGCGGACGATCAGGAAGAAATGTTCGACTGAGCGCGCCTTCCGCACCGAACCGTAAGTCGGACAATTGTCCGACCTACCTGTCGCGTTTTCAGGCGGCCTTGTCGGCCTCCGGTGCAAACCTGAACTGCCATGTCCGCCCCAAGCAAATCGAAGATCCCGATCAGGGCGAGGATTGGCAGGGAGCGGACGATCAGGAAGAAATGTTCGACTGAGCGCACCTTCCGCACCGAACCGTAGGTCGGACAATTGTCCGACTTACGCCGGGTCATCGTGTTTTCAGGCGGCCTTGTCGGCCTCCGGTGCAAATCGACCGTAAAACGTCTCGCCGTTTTTAGCCATTTCGCGCAACAGGGCAGGGGGGTCGAACCGCTCGCCGTAGGTTGCGGCAAGGCGCTCGCAAATCTGAACCGCCATCTCCGCCCCAAGCAAATCGAGCGAGGCAAACGGCCCGCCGGACCAGGGCGCAAAGCCCCAGCCAAGGATCGCGCCGACATCGCCTTCGCGGATATCCTCCAACACGCCTTCTTCCAGCGCGCGCACGGCTTCCAGCGACTGGGCCAGCATGAGGCGCGATTTCACGTCCTCAAGCGGAGGTTGCTCGGCCGCGGCAGGCCAGTTTTCCTGCAAACCGTCCCACAGACCCGTGCGCTTGCCATTGTCGTCATAGCTGTAGAACCCGGCATTGGTCTTGCGGCCATATCGCCCCTCGTTGAACAGCTTGAACATGACTTCGTCAGCCTCTTCGTTCTGGTATTCATTGCCCATGGCGGCTTTGGTCGCCTTGGCGATTTTGACCCCCAGATCGATCGAGGTTTCGTCGGTCAGTTGCAACGGTCCTAGCGGCATGCCGAACAGTTTGGCGGCGTTTTCGATCAAAGCCGGTTCGACCCCTTCGTGGATCATGCGCACGCCTTCGTTGATGTAAGGGATGATGCAGCGGTTGGCATAAAAGAACCGCGCGTCGTTGACAACGATCGGCGTTTTGCGGATTTGTCGAACAAAATCAAGGGCTTTGGCGACGGCGCGCGGGCCGGTTTCGTGGCCCTTGATGATTTCGACAAGGTTCATTTTGTGAACCGGGCTGAAGAAATGGATGCCGATGAATTGCTCGGGCCGTGCACTGGCCGTCGCCAGCGAGCTGATCGGCAGGGTCGAGGTGTTGGTGGCAAAGATGCAATCCTCGGGGATCACCGCTTCGGCCTGTTTGGTGACACCGGCTTTGACCTCGGGGTCTTCAAAGACGGCTTCGACGATCAAATCACACCCCGCAAGGGCGGCGTAATCGGCGGTGGCGGTGATGCGCGACAGCACCTGGGTTTTCTTGTCCTCGGTCACTTTCTTGCGCTTGATGCCACCATCGAGAATTCCGGCGGAATGGGCCTTGCCCTTGTCCGCGGCCTCCTGGCTGGCGTCAATCAGAACAACCTCAATCCCGGCAAGGGCTGCGACATAGGCAATCCCTGCCCCCATCATGCCAGCCCCCAGAACGCCGACCTTTTTGACAGACTGATCGGCCACGTCCTTGGGGCGCACGGCCCCTTTGTCGAGCGCCTGTTTGTTCAGGAAAAGCGAGCGAATCATCGCGCTGGTCGAGGGCGTTGTCAGAACCTTTGTAAACCAGCGCGCCTCGATCTTGAGCGCGGTTTCAAAAGGCACCAGCGCGCCTTCGTAAATCGCCGCAAGCAAGGCTTTCGCCGCCGGGTAAACCCCTTGTGTCTTGCCGTGGATCATGACGCTGGCGCCAACGAACATGGGCAGACCCGAGGGCGTGTAAGGCGCGCCGCCGGGGTAACGATAGCCCTTGGCATCCCAAGGCTTCACCAGATCGCCGTCTTTGGCATTGTTGATCCAGTCCTTGGCAGCCTTGATCAGATCGTCCGCAGGAACAACCTGATCAATCAGGCCGAGCGCCTTCATCTTGGCAGGCGCCTGCATGCGACCCTCCATCAAAACGGGAGCCGCTGCCATCAGGCCGATTTTACGCGAAACCCGCGTTGCTCCGCCTGCGCCGGGAAAGAGGCCGACCAGGATTTCCGGCAGGCCCATTTTCGCCTTGGGGTTGTCGGCAGCCACAATGTGATGGCACGCAAGAGGCAGTTCAAACCCGATGCCTGCGGCGGTTCCCGGAACGGCGGCCACGATGGGTTTTCCGCCTTTCTTGGTTTTCCGGTCCATGCCGGCAAGCTCGATCTTACGCAAAAGCCCATGCATCTGCATGATCCCGTCAAATATCCCCTTGGCAGGATTGTCGCCAGCACCCATGCCCGCAAGAACGTTGAGGTCCATCCCGCCCGCGAAATCCTTCTTGCCCGAGGTGATGATGATGCCTTTTACCACATCATCGCCAAGGGCTGTCTCCACATGTGCATCAAGCTCGGCAAGACCTTCAAAGGTCATGACATTCATGGATTTTCCGGGCACATCCCAGGTGATCGTCGCGATGCCATCATCGTCGAGTTTGTAAGTAAATTCGGTCATTTTCGTTCCCTTTCAGGGGTTATAATTCGCTGCCATCCTTGCGGGTAAAGCGATGGTTGGTGCCGTCGATTTCGACCCGCAGGTCCACGTCGGAATAGGTGCAAACGTCTTTTGCAGCACGCGCCCCGACGACGAGAAATTGCGCCTCGGAGTCCGAGCGGTTGATCAGGTGGTGGCCGTTGGTCTCTCCGGCTTTGAACGCGGCGCAATCTCCGGGCCTGACGGTTGTTTCTCCCTCGTCCTGGACCAGCACAAGCTCGCCCTTGGTGATCCACACAAACTCGTCCTCGGTCTGGTGCCAATGGCGCAGGCTGGACTTTGATCCAGGCTGCAGCACCATCAGATTGACGCCGAACTGGGTAAGCGCCGCTGCGGTCCCCAGGGCATAGCGTCCCCGATCGCCCATTTCTGTCGCGTAGGGCTCGGGATAGGAACTGCCGGTTTCAAACGGCAGCTTGTCGAGGTCGATCAGGCCCATCAAACGCGCTCGATAATCGTCGCAACGCCCATGCCTGAGCCAATGCACAACGTGGCAAGGCCGGTTTCCTTGTCGGCGCGTTCCATTTCATCCAGAAGCGTGCCAAGGATGACGGCGCCCGTAGCCCCCAACGGATGCCCCATGGCAATCGCGCCGCCGTTCACGTTGACCTTGTCCGGATCCGCGTCAAAATGCGTCATGAAGCGCAGAACGACGCTGGCGAAAGCCTCGTTCACCTCCATCAGGTCGATGTCGGAAAGCTGCATGCCCGTTTCACGCAGGATCTTTTCGGTCACCGTGACCGGCCCCGTCAGCATGATCGTTGGATCAGTGCCAACTTTTGACATGTGCTTGAACCGCGCGCGGGGTGTAAGGCCGTGGCGCTGGCCAAATTCCCTGTTGCCGATCAGCATGGCCGACGTGCCATCCGCGATGCCCGACGAGTTGCCCGCATGGTGGACGTGGTTGATTTTCTCAAGCTCGGGATATTTCATCAGTGCGACCGCATCAAAGCCAGGCATCACTTCGCCCATGTCCTTGAACGACGGACGCAATCCGCCAAGCGATTGCATGTCGGTGGCTTCGCGCACCATTTCGTCATGGTCCAGAAGTTCAAGCCCGTTCTGGTCTTTCACCGTGAAAACCGATTTGGCAAACCGGCCCTCTTTTTGCGCGCGCGCTGCGCGTTTCTGGCTTTCAACGGCCAGTGAATCGCAGTCGTCGCGGGAAAACCCGTATTTTGTCGCAATGATGTCCGCCGAAATCCCTTGCGGCACGAAATAGGTTTTCATGGCCAGCGTGGGATCGGCGGCGATGGCGCCTCCATCCGAACCCATGGGCACACGGCTCATGCTTTCCACGCCACCGGCGATATACCCATCCCCCATGCCGCCCCGCACCTGCCCTGCCGCCATGTTGACGCTCTCAAGGGCGGAGGAACAAAAGCGGTTGACCGACACGCCGGGGATGCTTTCGTCGAGATCACTGTAAAGCACGGCGGAACGCGCCAGGCACGCGCCCTGTTCACCGACCTGTGTGACGTTGCCCCAGATCACGTCCTCAACCGCGTGGCCGTCCAGATTGTTGCGGTTTTTCAGCTCGTTAAGTGCAAGGGCTGACAGGCGCGCGGCAGAAACCTCGTTCAGGGTTCCGTCTGTCTTGCCCTTACCGCGGGGCGAGCGGACGCTGTCATAGATGTAAGCTTCGTTCATGGTTTTCTTCCTTTGTTCAGGCTCGGTCGGCAGGGCTGCCGGGCATCAGGTCATAGGGGTGTTTCCAGCCGGGTTCAGCCGAAATGCGGTCGAGCCAGGCGTCGATATTGGGGTATTCCGTGCGGTCAAATCCAAAGGGCTCGGTGTAAAAGAGGTAACCGCAGCACGAGATATCCGCGTTGGTGATGGTATCCCCAACCAGCCAGTC
>CAYXNM010000066.1:0-15102 GCA_964466385.1 uncultured Rhodobacter sp.
CAAGATCGGCATTTGCAAAGGCAATGCGAAGCTGCCGCTCGGCGGAACCGTCGCCGCCGTCTGATGCCGAAGGTGCAAACATTGTGCCTGGCAACATCAGGATACCGGCCTTTTTGACCAATGCCTGCGCGACAGCATCCGCGGGGGCCTGAAACGGGTGGCGCACATAGGCAAAATACGCACCCGCCCCCAAAAGATCCCAGCCTTCCAACGCGTTGACCCCATTTGCGGCGGCGGCGCGACGACGAAGAATCTCGTCTCGTTCCTGCGCCAGCCAGTAGCTCAAATTTCTCAACCCCCACAAAGCGGCCCGTTGGCCCAGCTGGTTTGGGCAGATGGTGACCGTATCCAGAAACTTTTCGACCGCAGCCAATCTTGATTGCGCGGCAATCATCGCCCCCACGCGATGCCCGGTCAGACGAAACGCTTTGGAAAAGGAATAAAGGTGAATGACGGTCTCGGCCCAGTCGGGGTTTTCAAACAGGTTGTGCGGCGCACCGGACCGCCCGTCAAAATCGCGATACGTTTCGTCCAGAACAAGGGCTATGCCATGCTCTTCTGCCAACGCGTGGAAGTCCGCCAGCAGCCCGGCGGGATATTCAGCACCCGTGGGATTATTCGGCGTGACCAGAACAATCGCGCGGACACGATCGTCAAGCAGGACGCGCGCCGTATCCACGTCAGGCAACATATCCGCGCCAACCGGCAAAAGACGGCTTTCCACGCCTGCCATGTCCAGCCACATCTTGTGATTGAAGTACCACGGTGTCGGCAACAACACCGCATCCCCAGCCCCGGCGAGCGAGGCGATGGCCGCGCAAAACGCCTGATTGCATCCGCTGGTGATCGCAACCTGTTCGGGTCTGATCCGGCCTTTGTAAGCGGCGCTCCATTGCGTGGCCACCTCTTGACGCAAGTCATCCAGCCCCAGGACCGGACCATAAACATGCGCCAGCGGATCATTGACGACGGTCTCGGCCATGAAATCCCGCAACACACGCGGTGGAGGATCAATCGGTGCCGCCTGGCTGACATTGATCAAAGGGAAATCCGAGGAAAACGAGACCCCCTTGAGCCAGCGCCGCGATTCCATGACGGGCGGCGGAAACGTGGTATTGAAGCGGGGATTGATAGGCCGAGACATTGGCAAATCCGGTTATACGGGCAAACTTCTGTCAGAATTGAACGCATTGACCGGCTTGTCCATAAGCAGGGCGCGTTTTTGGAAGGAAAACACACCAAAGCGATTGGGAAACAAGGCCAGCGCGGGCTTGACAACAGACTGGCAATACCCGATACCGCCGCTTCGTCAGGGCTTTTGGGTCCGGCTAAGTGAAATCTCGCCCGTGAAACCGGGCGCGCTGTCCGACGGCGCCGGTCAATCCGGCACAACACCCGGCTAAATGGGGGCCCCAGAGACGCGAGAGAAAAAAGGAACCTGCGCATGTTCGCAGTACTGAAAACTGGTGGCAAGCAGTATAAAGTTGCCAATGGTGACGTTCTGAAGGTTGAAAAACTTGCAGGCGAAGCCGGGGACAAGGTCCAGTTCAATGACATTCTGATGTTGGGCGGCGACAAACCGACGATCGGCGCGCCGCTTGTTGGCGATGCAGCCGTGCAGGCCGAGATTCTGGAACAAACCCGTGGGCCCAAGCTGATCAATTACGTCAAGCGCCGGCGCAAGCATTCCAGCCAGCGCAAGAAAGGTCACCGTCAATATCTGACCGTTCTGCGCGTCACGGATATTCTGGCCAAGGGTGCCGGCAAATCCGGTGTGAGCGCGGCAACCGGCGCGATCCCGGTCGCCGTCGTTGCCGAAGCCCCGGCCAAACCGGCGCCCAAGGCCAAACCTGCCGCCAAGGCCGCGCCCGCCACCAAGGCTGCGCCCGCCGCCAAGGCCAAGCCTGCCGCCAAGGCCAAACCGGCCGCCAAGAAGGCGGATGCAAAACCCGCCGCGAAGACGGCAGCGGCCAAAAAGCCTGCTGCCAAGAAAACCCCAGCTAAGGCAGCCGCCAAGAAAACGGCCACGCCCAAAGCCGACACGTAAGGAGCGCGAGACATGGCACATAAAAAAGCAGGCGGTTCATCCCGCAATGGCCGCGACTCAGCGGGCCGACGCCTCGGCGTCAAGAAATTCGGTGGCGAGGCCGTCATTCCCGGCAATATCCTTGTGCGCCAACGCGGCACGAAATGGTGGCCGGGCGAGGGCGTTGGCCTTGGCCGCGATCACACCATTTTTGCGACCGTTCCGGGCCATGTGAAGTTTCACAAGGGCCTGAAAGGGCGCACGTTTATTTCGGTCCTCCCGGCGGTGGAGGCCGCAGAGTAAAGCCGAACCTGTCACATCGACACATTCTTAAGAGGATCGGCGTAAGAAACGCCGGTCCTCTTCTATTTTGGGCGGAGTCAAAGAACATGATGATGAGAGTCGCACCTCTCGCACGATTTTTCGCAGCGATTTGCGTTGGTTCCGTACGCGGCACTGCGTTCACAATCGGCACAATTCCGCTTGAAGCGCGCCGGACCGCCTTGCTGTCGTCAGATTTGGTTCCCAAATGGGGTGCAGGCGCAGTCAGCAAAAATCCTGCGTCCAGCCGATGGAACAATGATGTACAGGATTTGCCGACGCAGAACTTGAAGTGTGTAAGGGTTTGACAATGAAAATCGAAACCATTTCCCGCCAACCGATCATCAAATCCCAGCGGTTCGACCTGCGTCCGCTGGCGGTCCATGACGCGGCCCTTGTCGCCCGCCACGCCAATGACAAACGCATCGCCCAGATGACCACATCGATACCGTTTCCTCTGTCCTTTGAGGCCGCGCTGGAGTTTGTCAAACGTGCCTGCGCGCCGGACCGGGCCGAAGATGTCTGGGCCATCGATGGCTCCAAAGTGGGCGCAACCGCGCTTTTTGGGGTGATATCGCTGAAATACCTCGACCGGGACCAATCCGAAGTGGGGTACTGGGTTGCGCCGGAATACTGGAATCAAGGCTATGCCAGCGCCGCCCTTCGGTGCCTGATCGAGGCCAACCCGCATGGCAACAAGTCGGTCGTGGCAAGCGTTTTCCAGGACAATCCGCCCTCCGCGCACGTTCTTTCGGGAAACGGCTTTTTGTGTCTGGGCGAGGCCGAGGCCTTTTCGCTGTCGCGCGGCGAACACGTGCCGACCTGGACCTATCTGCGGACAATCTGACACAGCCCGGCGGAATTCTTGCCGCGTTAACAGCCAAACCGCCGGTTTGCGGCTTGTCCCGGGCGACAAAGCTTGTGATTGAACGCAGGCGCGGGGTCGCTTAAAGCAGAAACCCGAAGGGACAACAGCATGAAATTCCTCGATCTGGCCAAAGTGACGGTGCGTTCCGGTGCAGGCGGCAACGGGTGCGTCAGTTTCCGGCGTGAAGCGCATGTGGAATTCGGCGGTCCGGACGGCGGGAACGGCGGTCGTGGGGGGGACGTCTGGGCGGAAACGGCCGACGGGCTGAACACGCTCATCGATTTTCGCTATCAGCAGCACTTTTTTGCCCAGAACGGGAAGTCCGGCATGGGCAAGGCGCGCTCGGGGCGCGACGGCAACGACATTGTCCTGAAAGTGCCCGTGGGCACCGAGGTCCTGGACGAAGACGAACAAACCGTCATTGCCGATCTGACCGAAACGGGCCAGCGGTTCCTGTTGGCCAAGGGGGGGAATGGCGGGTTTGGGAACCTCCATTTCAAATCACCCACCAACCGGGCGCCGCGGCGCGCAAATGCCGGGCAGCCGATGGTCGAGCGCGAGGTCTGGCTGCGTCTCAAGCTGATTGCGGATGCCGGTTTGCTGGGGCTTCCCAATGCGGGCAAGTCGACGTTTCTGGCGGCGACCTCCAACGCGCGCCCCAAGATCGCAGATTATCCGTTCACGACGCTGGTTCCCAATCTGGGGGTGGTTGCCGTTGACGGCGCGGAATTCGTCATTGCGGACATTCCCGGTCTGATCGCTGGCGCCCATGAAGGAAAGGGCATCGGGGATCGGTTCCTTGGGCATGTGGAGCGCTGCTCGGTCCTTTTGCACCTTGTCGACGGCACCTCGCAAACCATAGCCGAAGATTATCGCACCATCGTTCAGGAAGTGACGCAATATGGCGGTTTTCTGGCGGACAAGCCGCGCGTGACGGCCCTCAACAAGGTCGACGCGCTGAGCCGTTCGGAGCGCGATGAAAAGGTGGCGCTTCTGGCAAAGGCAAGCCAAGGCCCCGTTCTGCCGATTTCGGGTGTTTCGGGCGAAGGGACGGTCGAGGTTTTGCGCGCGCTCATGCGCTTGGTGAAGGCGGCCGCCGAACCGGTGAGGGAAGACGTGCCGTGGCAGCCCTGAACCCATATGACCGTGCCAGCCGGCTGGTGATCAAGATCGGTTCGGCGCTGCTGGTTGATCGCGACACCGGCGATTTGCGGCTGGATTGGCTGGGCGCGCTGGCCCGTGATGTCGCGCTTGCGAAATCGGACGGGCGTGACGTCATTCTTGTGTCCTCCGGCTCGATTGCGCTTGGGCGGCGTGTTCTGGGCCTGCCTCAGGGGCCGTTGGCGCTTGAACAAAGTCAGGCCGCCGCTGCGGTCGGGCAGATCAGGCTGGCGCGGGCCTATGAGCAGGCACTGGCCCCCCACGGAATAACGACCGGGCAGGTTCTGGTCACACTGGAAGACAGCATGAACCGGCGGCGTTATCTCAACTCGCGCGCCACATTGGGAGCGCTCCTGCAGATGGGCGTGGTTCCCATCGTGAACGAAAACGACACGGTCGCGACCGATGAAATCCGTTTTGGCGACAACGATCGGCTTGCCGCGCAGGTGGCCCTGATGGGGGCCGCCGATCTGTTGGTGCTGCTTTCGGATGTCGACGGGCTCTATACCGCTGATCCCAAGTTGAACAGTGACGCGCAGCGTGTTGAAAACGTGGACAAAATAGACAGAGCGATCGAGGAGATGGCCGGGGATACCGTCGACAGCGCTGCGCGCGGTGGCATGAAAACCAAACTGATGGCCGCCAAGACCGCGACCGAAGCCGGGTGCGCGCTGGTGATCATGAAAGGCAAATTCCATCAACCGCTGACAGCGCTTCGCGAGGGCGCGGCCCATACGCATTTCGCCCCCAAGGGCGATCCCTTGCTGGCGCGCAAACAGTGGATTTCAGCGATGAAACCGAAAGGCGAAATCAACATAGATCAAGGGGCGGAGACCGCCTTGCTTTGCGGGAAATCGCTGCTTCCCGCGGGTGTTGTGGCTGTGTCGGGTTCATTCGCGCGCGGCGATCCGGTCTCGATCACCGGGCCGGGCGCCAAAGCCCTGGGCAAGGGGCTGGTCGGCTATGAGAGCGGCGAGGCCGGGCGCATAAAGGGCCATCAAAGCCGCGAGATCAACGAGATTCTGGGCTATCCCGGCCGTGCTGCGCTTATTCACAGGGATGACATGGTGCTATGAAAGACGTTGAAAACATTAAAGAATTAATGGCAGAATTGGGTGCGTCGGCGCGCACTGCCGCGCAAACGCTGGCAACCGTTTCTTCGGACGTCAAACAAGCGGCCCTCGTGGCCGCCGCAGACGCGATCACCGCGCGGCGACAGGATATCGTGGCTGCAAACGCGCGCGACCTTGACGATGCGGGTGCAAAGGGTCTGAGTGCTGCGATGATGGACCGCCTGATGCTGGACGACGCAAGGGTCGACGGGATATCCGAAAGCCTTCGGGCCGTGGCGGCGCAACCCGATCCGGTGGGCGAGGTGATCGGGGAATGGGACATGCCTTCGGGCCTTCATATCCGGCGCGTGCGCACGCCGATCGGTGTCATTGGCGTGATCTATGAAAGCCGTCCCAACGTGACGGCCGATGCCGGTGCGCTTTGCCTGAAATCGGGAAATGCCGTCATATTGCGGGGAGGGTCGGAAAGTTTTCATTCTTCCGCCGTCATTCACGAATGCCTGGTCTCGGGGTTGGAACGGGCGGAACTGCCGGGCACCTGCATTCAGATCGTCCCGACCCGTGACCGGGCCGCTGTGGGTGCGATGCTGGGGGCGACGGGGCTGATCGACGTGATCGTTCCGCGTGGAGGCAAGGGTCTCGTCGGGCGTGTCCAGTCCGAGGCCCGCGTGCCGGTTTTCGCCCATCTCCAGGGCATCTGCCATATCTATATCGATGCCGATGCCGACCCGGACAAGGCGCGGCGTGTCGTGCTCAACGCCAAGACGCGGCGCACGGGCATATGTGGTGCGGCGGAATGCGTTCTGATCGATCGCGGGTTCCCGGAGCATCACGCCAGGGCGATTTTGGACGATCTGGTCAAATCGGGCGTCGAGGTCCGGGCCGGCGAGGGGCTGCCCGCGGTTGCTGGAACCGTTCCCGCCGAGCACGACGATTTCGGGCAGGAGTTTCTTGATATGGTCATTGCCGCGCAACAGGTTGACGGCGTGGACGGGGCGATTGCGCATATCCGCGCCTATGGCTCGCAGCACACCGATGCCATCCTGACGGAGAATGACCAGACCGCGGACAGGTTTTTTCGTGACCTCGACAGCGCCATTCTGATGCGAAACGCCTCGACCCAGTTTGCCGATGGCGGAGAGTTTGGCATGGGGGCCGAAATCGGGATCGCCACGGGGAAACTCCACGCTCGCGGCCCGGTCGGGGCGGCGCAGCTGACGTCGTTCAAATATCTGGTGACCGGCGACGGCACCATCCGACCTTGATCGCAGTCGCTTGAATCGGCAATAAAAAACCCGCCAAAGTCGGCGGGCTCAATAGTCAGTTGTGGACCGATCAGGAAGAGTTATCGGCCCCAGGTCCTGATAGCGCCGCAATCCATGTGAACGAAGTTGGAACGGGAGTATCTTCCAACACCGCCTGAATTACATGCTAATCCGGCGCGGGCCACTTGGCTCACGGAACGGGAATTCAATCGTACGTCTGCAGCCATGGCCTTGATGTGCAGCGAATTCTTGGCAACGCCCCGGCTGCGGCGGCGTAGCATCGCATTGGTTCGCGGGCTTCGATAGCCCGAAAGCAACTGATAGGGTTCCGTCGTTTCCAGAAGCGCATGCGAGGCGGCAAGGATATCCATGTTCCGGCGGTCCATCCTGACCGTCAGATCCTCGCGCCAGTCGCGCATGAAGTGATTGACGTCCTTCAGCGCTTCCTTGATGTATTCGCCTTCGATCCAGTAAATCATTTCGAGCGTCTCACCGGTCCGACCGGAGCGCAACGAGATTTTGCGGATATCGCCAGCCCCTTTGAGCAGGCCGAATGCCTTGGGATAGACCGGTGCAGCGCTTACCACTACCGAAGCGAAAGCCCCCAACAGCGCACGTCTGGAAATTGTTCCACCGACCGATTTCTGCATTCTCAGGCCTGTCCCATCGCCATGCTGCTTGCCCGCAGCTATTCAAAACTGTTCCCCAGTGACCCCTGATATGACACAAAACGAATCACTATCCAAGGATTAGTTTGGAAACAATGAATGGTCCAAACGTCGTCGGCAAGAAACTGCCGGTTGCGCGACTGTACAGGAAAAACCCTGAACAGCCCGTGAAGAGCGGACGAATTCTGTGGTTTGCGGACACGATTCTTTCAAAATCTAGGGGTATCGTTATTGTGAAGCGACTTCGAATCAGTGCATCTACAATATGTAGTAGAGCGTTGAAGCGTGCGGCCAAGGGTTCATGAGGCACCAAATGACAGTCCTGGAGAAAAGAATATTTCAATCAACCGGCCCGATCGCGTTGGTTCTGACCCTGTTGACGGCCATCGCGCTGCTCGGCCTGGGCGGACCGGCCAACGCGCAAAGCACGGCGTTCAAGCAGGCGGTTGCGCTGGCCTCGGCCAAGGACAAGGACATCGCGGCCTTTTACAAGGAACGCAATTACAAACCCATCTGGACCAGCGGGGCCGACCGTCAACGCCGCAAGGCGTTTGTGGAAGCGGCCGCCAAAGCCGGTGATCATGGTCTGCCCGGCGGGCGATACGACGCAGCGCAGCTGCGCAATGGCTTTTCGGGCATAAAATCCGCCAAGGCGCGGGGCTTGCTGGAGGTCGAAACAACGCGCAAGTTCCTGCAATACGCACAGGACATCCAGTCGGGCATTCTGGAACCTCGGCGCATCGACAAGGAGCTTTATGTCTTTCCTCCGCGGCGCGACCGGCTGAAGATGCTGCGCGCATTTGTGAAAAGTTCGCCGCGCGGGTTCATCCGGTCCCTGCCACCCAAACACCCTGATTACACGCGACTGCTCAAGGAAAAGGCGCGTCTTGAACGCGTGGTCGGCCGGGGCGGATGGGGGCCCAAGGTCAAGGCCAAGAAAATCAAGCCCGGGCAAAGCGGCAAATCCGTCGTTGCCATGCGCGCACGCCTGACCGCCATGGGCTACAAGAAGGTCGGGATATCGCCGGATTACAACGCTGCCCTTGAAAAGGCCGTAAAGGTATTCCAGATCGATCACGGTCTGAACGCGGATGGTGTGGCGGGCGGGGCCACGATTTCGGCAATGAACGTATCCGCGCAGTCACGACTGCAACAGGTGATCGTCGGTCTTGAGCGTCAGCGCTGGATCAACAAACCGCGCGGCAAGCGGCATATTTTCGTCAATCAGGCGGATTTTCGCGCCTACGTGATGGACAACGGCAAACCGACATTGGAAACCCGCGTTGTCGTCGGCAAAAGGGGCAAGTTCCGCACGCCTGAATTCAGCGACGAAATGACCCATCTGATCATCAACCCGACCTGGCATGTTCCACAATCCATTGCGGTCAAGGAATACCTGCCGATGCTGCAGGAAAACCCCAATGCCCTTGGGCGGCAGGGTCTGAAAATGCTGGACGAAGATGGTTTGCGGGTCGATCCCACCACGATCGACTATTCGCAATACGACCAGGAAAACTTCCCGTTCAGCCTGAAACAGCCGCCAAGCGCGGGGAATGCCCTTGGCAAGGTCAAGTTCATGTTCCCCAACCGGTTCAATATCTACCTGCATGACACGCCCTCGAAATCGCTGTTTGCACGCGATACCCGCGCGTTTAGCCACGGTTGCGTTCGCGTGCAAAAGCCTTTCGAACTGGCCTACACTTTGCTGGCCAGGCAAAGCGCGAACCCCCAGGCATTGTTCCAACAATACCTGAGCACGGGTCTGGAAACGGTGGTTGATCTCAAAAAGCCGATCCCTGTGCATCTGGTTTATCACACCGCCTGGGTTACGCCGCAGGGACGCCCGAATTACCGCTTGGATACCTACGGTCGGGACCGGAAAATCTTCAAGGCGCTGCAAAAGACCGGGGTGGTGTTGCGCGCGGTTCGCGGCTAAGAGCAAGAGCGGAAAACAGAGGTCAAGAGCGGCAGCCTGCACCCGCGGGGTGCCCTTCTGCCGGGCGCTATGGGCGGTGCAGCATGGTATTCACGGTCAGGGAAATCGCAGAGGCACTGGGCGCGGAACATGCGGGCGAAGGAGCGCTTGTCGTCTGCAAGGCCGCCGAACCAGAACGGGCGGGTCGCGACGATCTGGCCCTGGCGATGGATCCGGCATATGCCGCCGCACTTTCAAAGGGAAATGCGCAGGCTGCGGTCCTGTGGCAGGGGGCCGACTGGAAAGCGCTTGGTCTTAGGGCGGCAATTTTCGCCCCGCGCCCGCGCTTTGCGATGGCCGGGATCACGGGGTGCTTTGAACGCGCACCGGAACTGCCCGCGGGAACGCATCCAAGTGCCATTGTCCATCCGAGCGCCACGATCGGCGAGGGGGCCGCGGTCGGCGCCTTTGTCGTGATTGGTGCGCGCGTCAGGATCGGTGCCAATGCCCGCATACTGGATCACGTGACAATTGCCGAAGACGCTGACGTCGGGGCGGATGCCCTGATATATTCGGGCGTCAGGATCGGCGCAAGGGTGCGCATCGGTGCGCGGTTCATCGCGCATTACAACGCGGTCGTCGGTGCTGACGGTTTTTCTTTCGTGACGCCGGAAAAATCGGCTGCGGAAGAGGCGCGCGAAAGCTTTGCGGTGACCTCCGCGGTAAAAGCCCAATCTTATCACCGCATCGCCTCGAACGCCTCCGTCGAGATTGGCGAGGATGTGGAACTTGGCGCCTGTTCGACAATCGATCGGGGCACGATCGCGGATACGGTGATTGAACGCGGAACCAAGATCGATAATCACGTGCAGGTCGGCCACAACGTGCGTATCGGGCGGGATTGTCTGCTCTGTGCCCATGCGGCGGTTGCGGGATCGACCCGACTGGGCGACAGGGTCGTGCTGGGCGGGCAGGCGGGTGTCGGGGACCATCTGGTGATTGGGGACGATGTCATCGCGGCGGGTGCAACCGCGATCTTGTCAAATGTGCCGAAAGGCCGCGTGATGATGGGGTATCCCGCAATGAAAATGAGCACCAACATTGCGGCCTACAAAGCGCTGAGGCGTCTGCCACGGCTTGCCGCCAAACTGGATGCGCTGCAAAAACAGGTTTCCAACCTCGGCAAAAAAACCTAATTGTTGCGCACAGCGATCATTGGGTGATCTCGTGGATGTGGTAAGACAAAAGGTACTGGAAATCATCGCGGAGCAGGCGGTTCTGGAGGTCGGCGACATCGATCCCCTGGCAACCGCTGAAAGTCTTGGCATCGACTCGCTTGGGCTCGTCGAAGCCGTCTTTGCCATAGAAACCCAGTTTGATGTCTCGGTGCCCTTCAACGCCGGCGAACCGGGAATGGGGGGGTTTGACACGCGGACGATCCAGTCGATCACACAGGAAGTCGCCGCGCTGGTTTCGCAAAAGGACATGGCGGCAAGGTGACGCATCGCGTGGTCGTGACCGGACAGGGCGCTGTCACCGCACTGGGCGCGAACGTGGCAAGAACCCTTGATGGTCTTCGGGCCGGCCGCCTTGGCATCGGACCCCTGAACTTTCGCGATGTCGACCGGCTTTCTGTCCGGATCGGCGCGCAAATCCACGATTACGAACCCGAGGCACATTTTTCCAAATCCGAACTCAACCTCCTTGACCGGGCGACGCAGTTTGCGGTCTTGGCGGCGGCGGAGGCGGTGGCCGCCGCAGGGCTTTCGCCACGAAACACAGAGAGCCACCGCTGCGGTGTCATCCTCGGAACGGCAGGGGGCGGCCTTCAAACGCAGGACGAAAGTTTCCGCGCGGTCTATCAGGACGGCAAGAACAGGGTGCATCCGCTGACGGTCCCAAGGCTGATGCACAACGCCGCGGCCAGCCAGCTTTCGATACGGCACGGATTTCGCGGTCCGTCCTATACGGTCTCCACGGCCTGCGCGTCGTCAAACCACGCCATGGGGCAGGCGTTTCACCTGATCCGTGCGGGGGCGGCGGATGCGGTTTTGACGGGCGGGGCGGAAAGCATGCTCTCGTTCGGAGGGCTGAAGGCCTGGGAGGGTCTGCGGGTGATGTCCCCGGATGGCTGCCGGCCGTTCTCGCTTGACCGCAACGGCATGGTGCAGGGCGAGGGTGCGGCGGTATTCGTGTTTGAGGATTACGCGCACGCGCTTGCGCGGGGTGCCCACATTCTGGCGGAGATATGCGGTTTTTCGATGAACGCCGATGCAAGCGACATTGTCCTGCCATCGCGTGAAGGGGCGGAAAAAGCGATGGCTGGCGCGTTGGCCGACGCGGGTCTGTCACCCGGTGACATTGATTACATCAACGCCCATGGCACCGGGACGGCGGCCAATGACCGCTCCGAAAGCGATGCGATCAGGTCCGTGTTCGGGCCGATCGCGCGGGATATCGCGGTGTCCTCGACCAAGTCAATGCACGGCCATCTGATCGGGGCGACCGGCGCGGTCGAGCTTCTGTCCGTTGTCATGGCCGTGCGCGAAGGGATGATTGCGCCGACCATCGGCTATCGCGTTCCCGACCCTGACTGCGCGCTTGATATCGTTGCGAACGCACCCCGGCAAAGGACGGTACGCGCCGCCCTCAGCAACGCATTCGCGTTTGGCGGGCTCAATGCGGTCCTGGCCGTCAAATCCGTGTGAAACCCGGTGCCTACTGTTTGACGAGGATTTCCTTGAACCCCTCGGAGAACCCTTTCAGCGAGATCGTCAGTTTGATCGGCTGTTGCGGGTTTGCAATCGACGCGATCGTGATCGATGCGGCATCACCCTTCTTCAGGCCTTCCAGTTCAAGACCGGTGAATCCAAGGCGCGCGATGCAGCCCGCGGCCTCGCACCAGCCATAAGGGTAAAGTTTCGGCTGCGCGCCGGGAATTTCGAATTTCAACTGGCTTTGCAGCATGGTGCCCAAAGGCGTGATGACGGTTGCCCCAAGCACGACCGCGCCGCCACCGGGCAGATGAAAAAAGCTGAGTTCGGCAACCGGTGTTTTCTGGTCATTGTTGAGCAGTTGGTAAAGCTGGCAAGGTTCCGGGCCGTCTGCCGTCTTTATGCACCTGACCTGCCAGTCGCCCGAAGTTTTCTTCAGATAGGTCTGTCCGACCTGAACCTGGGCTTCCGTGCCGACCGGGAAATCTTCGGCTTTGGGGGTCGTATCCTGCGCCTCAGCACCTGCGGGCAAGCCCACAAGCAGGGCGATCAGGAAGGTCTTGGCAAGTTTGTTCATCAGTCATCTCACTTGTTGAATCGGCCAAAGCTCTAAACTGCTTGGCGGGGCTTGTCAGTCAAAAAGAGTCGCGCGCACTGACCTCGCTGGCAAGATCCCGCCGGGATTGCGTTGCGCGAACGCACGGCGTCCCAACGAAAAAAGGGAGTGCCTCTGGCTCTCCCCTTTCCCTCCGCATTCGCGGTTCTCCCCGTCGGACCGGCCGACTTATTCGATGTGCGTGACTTTACGTCAGCGCTGACCAACGGTCAACCGGCGAAAATAATGACAATGGGGCGGGAAGGACTTTATTGTTCGGGAATTCGAAACAATCCGGGCCTGCAAATCCGGCAAAAAAAAGGGCCGCACGGTCAGGTGCGGCCAGTCGACAGGGAGGAAGTAAGTCACCCGGCACCAAACTGAACGGCAACGGGCAGGGTTTCACCATGGCAGAAAACTCTTAACAATGTATGTTGGAGCCGCGAACCATCATGGACGGATAGAGGATGGATGAAAAAGACCGGGTCTTCATCGGCGGCGGCGGGCCGGATTATGAAATTCCCCAGCACCTGCTCTTGAAATACGCGAACCGTCACGGTCTGATTTCCGGGGCCACCGGCACGGGCAAGACCGTGACCCTGCAAATTCTCGCCGAAGATTTTTCGGCCCGCGGTGTTCCGGTCTTTCTGGCCGATGTGAAGGGTGATCTTTCGGGCATGGCCAAACCGGGCGCGGCGGCGTTCAAGCTTCATGATGCGTTCACGTCGCGCGCGCGGACCATTGGATTTGACGACTATCATTACAGGGCGTGGCCCGTGACGTTCTGGGATGTCTTCGGCGAAAAGGGCCACCCCGTCCGAACCACGATCGCCGAGATGGGCCCCTTGCTGATTTCACGCCTGCTGGATTTGAGCGAGGTGCAGGAAGGGGTTCTGAACATCGCGTTTCGTGTTTCCGACGAACAGGGGCTGGCGCTGCTCGATCTCAAGGATCTGCAGGCCATGCTGGTCTGGCTGGGCGAGAATGCCAGCGGTCTGTCGCTGCGCTATGGTACTGTATCAAAGGCGTCGATCGGGGCGATTCAACGCCGCCTTCTGGTGCTTGAAAACCAGGGTGGCGCGGGGTTTTTCGGCGAGCCGGCACTGGCGCTTTTCGATATCATGCGGCGGGCGCCGGATGGGCGCGGGCAGGTCAACATTCTGGCGGCCGACCGGTTGATGTCGGCTCCCAACCTCTATTCGACGTTCCTGCTTTGGTTGCTTTCGGAGCTGTTTGAGACCCTGCCCGAGGTCGGCGATCCCGACAAACCCAAACTCGTCTTCTTTTTTGACGAGGCGCATCTGCTGTTTGATGGCGCACCCAAAGCGCTTGTGGACAAGGTGGAACAGGTGGCACGGTTGATCCGTTCCAAGGGGGTTTCGGTTTTCTTCGTGACGCAAAACCCCGATGATGTGCCCGAGGACATCCTGGGGCAGATGGGCAACCGCATCCAGCATGCTCTGCGTGCGTTCACGCCGCGCGACCAGCGCGCACTCAGGGCCGCAGCCGAAACGTTTCGCCCCAACCCCGCGTTTGATACGGCCGACGCCATTCGCGATGTCGGCGTTGGCGAAGCGCTGGTGTCCACTCTGCAAAAAAAGGGCGTGCCCTCGATGGTCGAACGCGTCCTCATCCGTCCGCCGATGTCTCAACTCGGGCCGGTTTCGGCGCGTGAACGTCAGCAGTTTCTGGCGGGTTCACCGGTGGCCGGTGTCTATGACACGGCGGTGGACCGGACCTCGGCCTATGAAGCCCTGCTTGCCCGAAGCGAAGAGGCCGCCAGGGCGGCAACGGCAGCACAGGACAGCGCCGCAGCACCGCATCCCGCAGCCGACCGCGAATTCAATGCCGCCCGGCGCTATACCGGCACCAGGCGCAGCCACCATGGGCAGCGATCACGCGGCGAGTCCGTGTCGCGCGCCTTTTCAAAGTCGCTTGCGCGGTCGGTGGGAACAAGAACGGGTTCGGCACTGGTGCGCGGCCTGCTTGGCGGGTTGTTCAAGGGACGCTGATCACCGGTGGTTCCCGCCCCGAAGTCGGGTGTTGTGCAAGTCGACGCGCGCCTAAGACCAACGGCCCGACTGACTGACCCTGCGAATTGTGTGTGGGCTGGGCCGCTTTTGTGCCTGAACGGGGCGTTGAGGTTTGCCCCGGGCCGGTTAACAGGCGCCAAAAAGCGCCCCGGCCCAGCACCTGCCCGTCCCGGCGGGCTGGCGCTTTCGCCAATGTCACGCATCCCGTTGATTTTGTTCGGACTTTGCTGGGATAAACTGCCCCGAACCGGCGTTGCGGGAGCCGCCCAACGGGCAGGCGCAGGGCCGTTCGGGGAGGGATTGAACCAGGCAGACCGCAACTTCCCTTCAGGCCAGCTCCGCTCTTTCTCAGCCACGGAAAAGGGTCAACGAAATGGCCATTGGTATTAGAAGCGGGATTTCCGCGCCTTTGGACCTGAATGGGCGGCAATCACACCGATTGTCGCGCAACCGGAAAAAATCG
>CAYXNM010000067.1:0-14810 GCA_964466385.1 uncultured Rhodobacter sp.
AAATGGTGCCCAGGAGAGGACTCGAACCTCCACGTCCATACAGACACTAGCACCTGAAGCTAGCGCGTCTACCAATTCCGCCACCTGGGCAGGTGTCGTTTCACGGGCGATGTAGCCTCGGGCGGGAATGGTGTCAACGCCAAGCGAACCGAAATGTACGGAAATCAGCTTGTCCCGCAGTCAGAGTGGGATTAATGCATAGGAAGGCGCGCATTCAGGGAGATCGACATGTCACACGCACCCGGTTTGGTAACAGTTTTCGGCGGGTCGGGATTTGTTGGCAGGTACATTGTCAGAAGGCTGGCCAAAGAAGGCTGGCGCGTCCGTGTGGCCGTCCGGCGGCCAAACGAGGCCATGTTTGTGAAAACCTATGGTGACGTCGGTCAGGTGGAACCGGTTCTGGCCAATATCCTTGACGATTATTCCGTGCAGGCGGCGCTCGGGGGGGCGGATGCGGTGGTGAACTGCGTTGGCATCCTGCAGGAATCCAGTCGTCAGAAGTTTCATGCCGTTCATGCGGACGGAGCGCAAAGGATTGCGCGCCTGGCGACCGCCGGGGGGGTCAAGAGCCTTGTCCACCTGTCCGCGCTCAGTGCTGACGGGCAAAGCGACAGCACCTATGCAAAGACCAAGGCTGAAGCCGAGGCACTGGTGAGTGCACATTTTCCCGGCGCTGTGATCTTGCGCCCCTCGGTCGTTTTCGGCCCCGATGACGGTTTTTTCAACCGGTTTGCCGCGATGTCGCGTCTGCCGTTGGTTTTGCCTCTGGTCGGGGCGGACACGTTGTTTCAGCCGGTTTATGTCGATGATGTTGCAAAAGCCGCTGTGCTGGGCGTCACGGGTGCTGCGAAGGCCGGGGTTTACGAGCTTGGCGGGCCGGATATCGAAAGTCTCCGCGCTCTGACCCACAAAACGCTTGGGCTGGTGCGGCGCAAGCGGCTGGTTTTCAACATACCGTTTGCGATTGCCGCCATTAACGCCTGGTTTTTTGACATGTGGACCGCGGTTCTTATGGGGATGTTTCAAAACCGCATTCTGACGCGCGACCAGGTCAGGCTGCTGGCGCATGACAACGTGGTCAGCGAAGGCGCCCGGACACTTGCGGATCTGGGCGTGGAGCCGACACCCATGGCGGGAAATCTGGAAAACTATCTTTACTGCTATCGACCGAACGGACAGTTCGAGGCGATCAAGGAATCCGCTGGGAACCTGAGTGCGTGAGCGTTCAGCTATACGCGTACCACAATAATCCGGCACCCAGAAATATCCTGTAGATGACGTAAGGTGTGTAGCTGACGGATTTCAAGAGCCGCATCATCAGCGTCAGTGCCAGCAGGGCAGCCGCGAATGACAGAACTGCCGCGATGGCACCATCCCTGAGGGCGTCCGAATTCGCAGATGCCGCGACCTCGATCCCCAAATAGGTGCCGGATGCGATGATTGCGGGGATCGACATCAGCATCGACAGTTTCGCGGCGTCATACCGGGTATAGCCAAGCGCACGCGCGCCGGAAATCGTCGCACCCGAGCGCGAGGTTCCGGGGATCAGGGCGAGCGCCTGCCAGAGGCCCAGGATAATCGCCTGGCGGAGGGTCCAGTCCGTTTGCACACGCGTGGCGGCGCCTCGTTGGTCGGTGATGTAAAGCACGATCCCGAACCCCAGCATGGTCCAGCCGATCACCGCCACCGATCGCAGGCTGTCGGAGATGCCGGTCACTTTCAGGATCAGCCCGAGCAAGACGACCGGAACCGTCGCGACGCACAGGAGAAACGCCAGTCGCGCCGCCTCGGTCCCGGTTCGTCCCGTCGCAAGATGGAATAGCCCCAGAAAAGCCGCGCCTGCGTCTTTTCGGAAATAGAGAATGACCGCGAACAGTGTTCCGACGTGAACCGCAACATCCAGAGCCTGCCCCTGATCCTGAAACCCCGTAAGGCCCGGCAACAGGATTAGATGGCCAGAAGAGGAGATTGGCAGGAACTCGGTCAGCCCCTGAATGACGGCAAGCAAGAAGAGGTGAAAGAAAGTCATGGCGATCCCGGCTGATTCGTGCCGCGACGTTAATCTTCACCGCCGGGATATGGAATCCTCATGTTGTGGCAATAGTGCTGACCTATTCAGACCAAGGATTTCACGAAATTTCGAGAATTTGCTGAAGAAACCCCAAAATAGGTCAGTATTTATTACTATTATGTCCTGAAGTTTCATGCAAAAAGGGTATTTGGCACACCAAGGGACAGAAAAATGAGCGCCGAAAAAATGTTGAAATTCGTTGAAACGACGCGCCAGATGCCGGGCAAGCGCCTGGCAGACGAACGCGGCCGCGATTTTTCCGAGATTTATGCGAATTTCGCACAGGCCAAGGCCGAGGAACAAGCCGCCCGCTGTTCGCAATGTGGCGTGCCCTACTGTCAAAACCATTGCCCCTTGCACAACAACATTCCGGACTGGCTGAACCTGACCGCCGCGAAACGCCTGCGCGAGGCCTATGAGCTTTCCCAACAGACCAATACCTTCCCCGAAATATGTGGGCGCATCTGCCCGCAGGACCGTTTGTGCGAGGGAAACTGCGTGATCGAAAACGCAGGCCACGGCACGGTGACCATTGGTGCGATTGAAAAATACATCACTGACACCGCGTGGGAAAACGGATGGGTCACCCCGGTGACGGCAGATGTTTCCATGGGCAAGTCCGTTGGCATCATTGGATCGGGGCCCGGCGGACTGGCCGCGGCCGACGCACTGATCAGGAAAGGCGTCGCCGTAACGGTTTATGAACGAAGCGACCGCGCCGGAGGTTTGATGACCTACGGCATCCCCGCGTTCAAACTGGAAAAAGACGTGGTCATGCGGCGCGTGGACCTGCTCGCGCAGTCCGGCGTTGACTTCGTTTTGAACTGCGCGGTGGGTGCGGATGTATCATTTGACGACCTGCGCGACAAACACGATGCCGTTCTGATCGCAACCGGCGTTTACAAATCACGCGACCTCGGCGGGCCGGGGGCGGGACTGGGCGGAATCGTCACGGCGCTTGACTATCTGATCGCCGCGAGTCGCTGCAATCTTGGCGAAACTGTCCCCGAACTGGAAAGCGGCGAAATGTCCGCGAAGGACAGGAAAGTCGTCGTTATTGGTGGTGGCGATACTGCAATGGATTGCGTGCGAACCGCCATCCGGCAGGGGGCGAAAAGCGTCAAATGCCTTTACCGGCGGGACCGTGACAACATGCCGGGGTCGCGGCGCGAAACAACCAATGCCGAAGAAGAGGGGGTCGAATTCGTCTGGCTGACCTCTCCCAAAGGGTTCGCCGGTCAGGATCGCGTGACGGCAGTGAAAGCCGTCAGAATGCGTTTGGGCGCACCCGACCCGACGGGACGCCAAAGCCCCGAGGAGATTGAAGGGTCGGAATTCACCGAAGAAGCCGACATGGTCATCAAGGCACTGGGTTTCGAACCCGAAGACCTGCCCGGTCTGTGGGATTGCCCGGAATTGAAAGTGACCCGTTGGGGAACGGTCAGTGCGGACTACACCACGCACCAAACCGCCCTTGACGGCGTATACGCCGTTGGCGACATCGTGCGCGGCGCCTCGTTGGTTGTGTGGGCAATCGCCGACGGCAAGGGCGCAGCCGCCTCGATCTTGCGCCAGTTCAAAGCGGCGGATACCGCGATTGCGGCAGAGTGATCATGCGGCGATATCCGGACGAAACTTTCGTGACCATCGGATGGTGGGGATACTTTCTGAGTGCGAGTGTTTTCGTGTTTGGCGCCCTGAAAACCGGAGATCTGATCGGCCTGACCGCCTCGACCTTTTTCCTGATCGCGACGATTTTCTTTTTGATACCGCATTACAGAAAACAAAAAAACGGGGGCAAGGATGGGTGACGAAACCAGAACAGGGCGGTGCCTCTGCGGTGCCGTCAGCGTGCGGGCACGTCTAGTGAACGGCGAAATAATGCTTTGCCATTGCCGCCAGTGCCAACAATGGACCGGCGGCGGCCCGTTGATGTCGGTCGACGTTTCGGGACTGGAGATCAAAGGCACTGACCATATCGCCCACCACCATGCCAGCGAATGGGGCGACCGGGCGTTTTGCCGGGAATGCGGTTCAACGCTTTACTGGGCCATGCGCGGAAAACCAACCCGATCAATCGCCGTGGGACTGCTTGACGATCAGTCGGGATTGCGTGTCACGGACGAGATTTTTGTCGATCACCGGCCCGGTTGGTTGCCGCGCTGGCCTGATGCCGCCCAAAGCACCCAGGCACAGGAATTTGAAAAACTGACCAAAGTGTTGAGTGGAGATGAATCATGACCCCAACCAACCCGGACTGGGCCAAGGCCGAGCAAGGCAAACGCAGGAAATTCGCCGAAACCGGACTGTACCGCGAAACGGACGAGCATTCGTCGTGCGGGGTGGGGCTGGTTGTTTCGATCGACGGGCAGGCATCGCGCCGGGTGGTCGACCACGGGATAAACGCGCTCAAGGCGGTCTGGCATCGCGGTGCGGTCGACGCCGACGGCAAGACTGGCGATGGTGCCGGAATTCACATCCAGATCCCGCAACACTTTTTTGACGATCAGATCCGCCGCACGGGCCACGAACCCAAGGCGGACGAGCGCATCGCGGTTGGTCAGGTCTTCCTGCCAAGAACCGACTTTGGGGCGCAGGAAACATGTCGCACCATTGTGGAATCCGAAGTGCTGCGGATGGGCTATTATATCTACGGCTGGCGTCACGTACCGGTTGACGTGGGATGCCTTGGCGAAAAAGCCAACGCGACGCGGCCCGAAATCGAACAAATCCTGATCAGCAATTCCAAACGGGTCGACGAAGAAACGTTTGAGCGTGAACTTTATATCATCCGGCGGCGCATCGAAAAGGCGGCGGTCGCGGCACAGGTTTACGACATGTATATCTGTTCGCTGTCGTGCCGGTCGATCATCTATAAGGGAATGATGCTGGCCGAACAGGTCGCTGTTTTCTATCCGGACCTGATGGATTCACGTTTTGAAAGTGCCTTTGCCATTTACCACCAGCGCTATTCCACCAACACATTTCCGCAATGGTGGCTGGCACAGCCGTTTCGAATGCTTGCCCATAACGGTGAAATCAACACATTAAAAGGCAATCTCAACTGGATGAAAAGCCACGAGATTCGGATGGCCTCTAATGCCTTTGGCGATCACGCGGAGGACATCAAACCGATCGTCTCGCACGGGGCGTCCGACAGTGCCGCCCTTGACGCCGTTTTCGAAGCGATGGTGCGCGCCGGACGAAATGCGCCCATGGCCAAGACCATGCTGGCGCCGGAAAGCTGGTCAAACTCGATCGCCGAAATGCCCAAACCCTGGCAGGACATGTATGCCTATTGCAATTCGGTCATGGAACCCTGGGACGGTCCGGCAGCGCTGGCCATGACCGACGGGCGCTGGGTCTGCGCGGGGCTGGACCGCAACGGATTGCGGCCCATGCGATTTGTCGTGACCGGCGACGGGCTGGTGATTGCCGGCTCCGAAGCCGGGATGGTGCTGATCGACGAAACCAACGTCGTGGAAAAAGGGGCCCTGGGGCCGGGGCAGATGCTGGCCGTAGACATGGAAGAAGGCCGGTTGCTGCACGACACCGAGCTCAAGGACGAACTGGCGGCATCGCGCCCGTTCGATGCGTGGGTCGGATCAATCGTCAATCTGGAAACCGAAACAGCCAACGTCAGGGAAACGACGCTCTTTAGCGGACAGGACCTGAGAACGCGCCAGATCGCCGCCGGGTACTCGCTGGAGGAACTGGAACAGATCCTGCACCCGATGGCTGAAACCGGCAAGGAGGCGATCGCCTCGATGGGGGATGACACGCCTTCGGCGGTTTTGTCGGACATCTACCGGCCGCTCAGCCACTTTTTCCGGCAAAATTTCTCGCAGGTCACGAACCCGCCCATCGACAGTCTGCGCGAGCACCGCGTGATGAGCATGAAAACCCGCTTTGGCAATCTCAAGAACGTTCTGGATGAAAGCAGCGCGCAGACCGAAATCCTGATGCTGGATTCGCCTTTCGTGTCAAATGCGCAGTTCAGCGCCATGGTGCGCCAATTCGGGCAAAACGTCGCCGAGATCAACTGTTCGTTCGCGCGGCAAGGTGGAACCGGCGCCCTGCAACAGGGCCTGCAAAAGATCAGGGCCGAGGCCGAAGACGCCGTTCGGGCGGGTGCCAGCCATATCATCCTGACTGACCATTATCAGGACGCGGACAGTGTTGCCATGCCCATGATCCTCGCCACTTCGGCGGTTCACTCGTGGTTGACACAAAAGGGGTTGCGGACGTTCTGTTCGATTAACGTGCGGGCGGCGGAATGTGTTGACGCCCATTACTTTGCCGTTCTCATCGGCGGCGGGGCCACAACCGTCAACGCCTATCTGGCCGAGGATTCGATTGCCGACAGGGTGGAACGCGGCCTGATCGAGGGCCCGCTTGACGCAGCCATTCACCGCTACAAGACCGCTATCAATCAGGGGCTGCTGAAAATCATGTCCAAGATGGGCATTTCCGTCATCTCTTCTTACCGGGGTGGTCTGAATTTCGAGGCTGTCGGTCTCAGCCGTTCCATGGTGGCCGAGTATTTTCCCGGCATGCCCAGCCGCATATCCGGGATCGGGGTTCTGGGCATTCAGCGCAAGGTTACCAAGATCCATGCCAGGGGCTGGCTCGGAGAAAACGACATTCTGCCCATCGGCGGGTTTTACAAATCCCGTCGATCCGGGGAAACGCACGCATGGGGTGCGCAGACCATGCACCTGTTGCAATCGGCCTGTGATCAGGCCTCTTATGATCTGTGGAAACGGTATTCCGCCGCGATCAGGGCAAACCCGCCCATCCATCTGCGCGATTTGCTGGATTTCCGCCCCGCGGCAAACCCTGTCCCGCTGGAAGAGGTCGAGAGCATAACATCGATCAGAAAGCGGTTCGTCACACCAGGGATGAGCCTGGGCGCGCTCAGCCCCGAAGCGCACAAGACACTCAACGTCGCGATGAACCGGATCGGTGCAAAATCGGACAGTGGTGAAGGCGGCGAAGATCCCGCGCATTTCACGCCTGAACCCAACGGTGACAACCCGAGCGCCAAGATAAAACAGGTCGCTTCGGGTCGTTTCGGGGTGACGGCGGAATACCTCAACCATTGCGAAGAACTGGAAATCAAGGTCGCACAAGGGGCCAAACCCGGCGAAGGGGGCCAGTTGCCGGGTATCAAGGTGACCGAACTGATCGCCCGCCTGCGGCATTCGACCAAGGGGGTTACCCTCATCAGTCCACCCCCGCATCACGACATTTACTCCATCGAGGATTTGGCGCAATTAATATTTGATCTCAAGCAGATAAACCCGTTGGCTAAGGTAACGGTCAAACTTGTCGCCTCGTCAGGCGTCGGGACAATTGCGGCCGGCGTGGCCAAGGCAAAGGCGGATGTGATCCTGATTTCGGGTCACAACGGCGGCACCGGCGCCAGCCCGGCGACATCTATCAAGTATGCGGGCCTGCCATGGGAAATGGGATTAACCGAGGCACATCAAGTGCTTGCCATGAACAACTTAAGGGACCGCGTGACCTTGAGAACGGATGGAGGCCTGCGAACCGGACGCGACATCGTCATGGCGGCCATGATGGGGGCCGAGGAATTCGGGATCGGGACTGCCGCACTGATCGCGATGGGATGTGTCATGGTGCGACAATGCCAATCCAACACCTGTCCGGTCGGGGTCTGCGTTCAGGATGAAAGACTGCGCAAGAAATTCACCGGAACGGCTGACAAAGTGGTCAACCTAATGACGCATTACGCCCACGAGGTGCGCGAGATTCTGGCCTCCGTCGGTGCGCGATCGCTGGACGAGGTGGTCGGCCGGGCCGATTTGCTGTCGCAGGTCAGCCGCGGTTCGGCGCATCTGGATGATCTCGACCTCAACCCCATGCTGATCACGGTCGACGAGGATCACACCATCAAATACAACCGCGACAAGCCACGTCAGACCGTGCCCGATACGCTGGATGCGGAAATCGTTCACGACGCTGAACCGTTTTTCAAGGACGGCGAAAAAATGCAATTGTCCTACACGGTGCAGAACACGCACCGTACGATCGGGGCGCGGGTGTCCAGCCATATCGTGCGGCGGTTCGGGATGAAGAACGATTTGCAACCGGATCACCTGACCATCAAGCTCAGCGGATCTGCCGGGCAGTCGCTGGGCGCTTTCGCTGCTCCCGGCCTCAAGCTTGAAGTGTCGGGTGATGCCAATGACTATGTGGGCAAGGGACTGTCGGGTGGCATCATCACGATACGGCCTCCACTGATTTCGCCCTTGGTCGCGGCAGAAAACACGATCATCGGCAACACCGTTTTATACGGGGCGACGGCAGGCAGCCTGTTTGCCAACGGTCGCGCGGGCGAACGCTTTGCCGTGCGCAATTCCGGCGCGTTGGTCGTGGTCGAAGGGTGCGGCTCCAACGGTTGCGAATACATGACCGGCGGTGTGGCCGTCATTCTGGGTTCGGTCGGGACAAATTTCGGGGCGGGCATGACCGGGGGAATGGCCTATATTTTCGACCCCGACAATACCGCCCGCGATCAGATCAACATGGAATCACTTGTGGTCGACCACCTCCGCGCGAATTATTGGGAACGGCAACTCAAGGGTCTGCTGGAAAGGCACCTGAAAGAAACGCTGAGCGCGCAGGCCCGCGAAGTCCTGCAATACTGGAACGACACGAAAAACCAGTTCCTCCAGATTTGCCCGCGTGAGATGCTGGGTAATCTCAGCCATCCACTGTCCGACGAGGCCGACACCAAAACGGCCTGACGCGGGGCGCGACATGGCGCGCGCCCGATCTGGCTTATGCGCTGACGGGCACGATGGACAGGTCCGCGCTCTTACGTCTTGCACACGCGATCCACACGTCAAATCCTTGGCACCATTGTCAAAGGCAGGTGGGCGCATTTAGATAGGGCGTGGCAATGAAAAAGAAACCGGGAAGCAGCAGGAAACGCAAACAGCGCAAGCGCGTTCGCGGGCGGTTGAGTGCTGGAATTCGCTTCACGCTCCGGTTTGCGGCCCGTGTTTTCTGGTCGGTTTTGGGGTTCCAGGCCGTTGTGGTATTTGTGTTCGCGTTCGCCAATCCGCCGACGAATTTTTATATGCTCAGCGAATCAATTCGACTGAGTGGTGTTCGTCAGGAATGGGTGCGAGTCGAGGACATCTCGCCCAACCTTCCCCGCGCCATCGTCGCCGCTGAGGATGCCAATTTCTGTGAACACTGGGGGTTTGATCTGGGCGCGATCCGCGCGGTCGTGACCAGCGGTAGCAGCCGGTTGCGCGGGGCCTCGACGTTGTCGCAGCAGGTTGCGAAGAACGTGTTTCTCTGGCCCAGTCGCAGTTGGTTGCGCAAGGCGCTGGAGGCCGAAACGACCCTCATGATCGAGCTGTTCTGGTCCAAGCGCCGGATTGTCGAGGTTTATATCAACGTGGCGGAATTCGACGAAGGCGTTTTCGGGGCCGGTGCGGCGGGGCGGCATTATTTCGGGGCGGCGCCGGGCGATCTGACGCTTTTGCAATCTGCCCGTCTGGCGGCGATCTTACCCAACCCAAAGGCGCGCTCGGCCATCAATCCGACCGCAAGAACGAAAAAGCGTGCCTCTGCCATCATCAAGGGCGCGCGTACCATTGAAGCCGACGGACGCGATGGCTGTTTTCAGTAGTTGAAAAACCGCATCGCTCAAGGCAAGTAGAACAGGCAACATCTAACCGGACACCCAACGAATGCGACGATTATATCATGTCCCCTTGTCCCCGTTTTGCCGCAAGGTGCGCCTTGTGCTGGCGGAAAAGAAAATCGAAGTTGAACTGATCGAGGAACGATACTGGGAAAAACGCAGCGATTTCATGCAGATGAACCCAAGTGGCATGGTCCCCGTTCTGAAAACCGACGGTCTGGTTCTGGCTGAAAGCGCCGCCATTTGCGAGTATCTGGAAGAAATGCACCCCGACCCGTCCCTGATGCCAAATCCCGCAGGCGAACGCGCCGAGGTCCGGCGTCTGGTTTTTTGGTTTGACGACAAGTTCAACCGCGAAGTTTCGGTCAACCTGTTGAATGAACGCGTGAACAAGAAACTCAGGCAGTCAGGCTATCCGGACAGCAAGAACGTCAAGGCCGGCGCGCGGAACATCAAGTTTCATCTGGATTACATGTCGGGTCTTCTTGAACGCAGGCGGTGGCTGGCGGGCGACCGGCTGACGATGGCGGATTTCGCGGCAGCGGCGCATTTTTCGTGTCTGGATTATATCCGTGACGTGGACTGGAACCGAAACACTGCCGTCAAGGCCTGGTACGCTACCATAAAGTCGCGCCCGGCATTCCGGTCCATTCTGGCCGACAACATTCCGGGCTTTCCTCAACCGGCCCATTACGCGGATCTGGATTTTTGAAAACGCTGACCCGGATGGTGCGCGCGAAGGCGCTCGCCGAAGGGTTCAGCAAGGTCGGCATTTGTGCGCCCCAGGATATTCCCCAAGCCAGCGCGCGCCTGGGTGAATTCGTAGAGCAGGGCTTTCACGGGCAAATGGCATGGATGGCTGACCGGATGAACTGGCGCGGCGATCCGCATCAGCTATGGCCTGACGCGCGCTCGGTCATCATGCTGGCGGAATCGTATCGCCCCGAGGTCGACCCCACGGCAATCCTTGGGAAAAAGGATCGCGGGGCAATCTCGGTCTACGCGCAAAACCGCGACTATCACGATCTTGTCAAGAAACGGCTGAAAAAGGTAGGGCGCTGGTTGCTGGAACAGGCCCCGGACGATGCGATCAAGGTTTTTGTCGACACGGCGCCGGTTATGGAAAAACCTCTGGGGCAGGCGGCAGGCCTGGGTTGGCAGGGAAAGCACACGAATCTGGTTTCGCGCGACCTTGGAAACTGGTTCTTTCTGGGCGCGATCTTCACCACGGTTTCGCTCGATCGCGACTCGCCGGAGACGGACCATTGCGGAAGCTGTCAAAGCTGCATCGACGTGTGTCCGACGAACGCGTTTCTGGGGCCTTATCGACTGGATGCGCGCAAATGCATTTCGTATCTGACGATCGAACATAATGGCCCCGTGCCCGAGACCCTGCGCCCGGCGCTTGGCAACCGGGTTTACGGGTGCGACGATTGTCTTGCCGTTTGCCCGTGGAACAAGTTTGCGGTCGCGCCGTCGGATGCGGGATATTTCGCGCGGTCGGAGCTGAAGGCCCCGGAATTGGGGAAACTGGCAACACTGGATGACAGCGGGTTCAGGCGGCTTTTCGCGAAATCTCCGGTCAAGAGGGTGGGGCGGGATCGGTTCGTGCGGAATGTTCTCTATGCCATTGGAAATGCGGGCGATGCGTCGCTGATGGGTGTCGCGCAAGATCTGACCACGGATTGCGACGCGACGGTCCGGGATGCTGCGCACTGGGCGATTGCGCGCCTGAAGGGGGGATGAATGGGCAAGGTCATGTTGATATTCGGGTACGGCTATACCGCACAGGTGCTGTCGCGAAACCTGCTTGCCAGGGGCTGGAGTGTCATCGGAACGACCCGCGAGTCCGATCGGCTGAAAAAAATCAGATCGAGTGGCGCCAAGGCGCTTGTCTGGCCCGGCGAAGATATTGGGCAAGATCTTGCGCGCGCGACGCATGTTCTGGTTTCCACGGCGCCCGGTCAGGACGGCGATCCTGTCTTGCAGGCGTTGGGTGCGGAAATTGCATCACGCGCGGACAGGATTGAATGGCTGGGGTATTTGTCGACGACCGCGGTTTACGGTGATCACCAGGGAAACCGGGTTGATGAAAGCACCCCGTTGAACCCGACGACTGACCGCGGAAAACAGCGCAAGTTGGCCGAGGGGGCATGGACCGCACTTGCCCGGAAATCCGGTCTTCCGCTTCATATCTTTCGGCTGGCGGGTATTTACGGGCCGGGCCGGGGGCCCTTTTCAAAGGTCAGGGCGGGGACTGCACGGCGCATCATCAAGAAAGATCAGGTCTTCAGCCGGATACATGTCGAGGACATTGCCACGGTTCTGGCGGCTTCGATCAGGCGCCCCGATCCGGGCCGCGTTTACAATGTCTGCGACGATGAAGCTGCCCCGCCTCAGGATGTCATCGGTCTTGCCGCTGAATTGCTTGGGTTGCCTCTGCCCGAGGCCGTTCCCATCGAACGGGCTGACCTGTCGCCGATGGCATACAGCTTTTATGCTGAATCAAAGCGCGTCGCGAACGCCAGGATCAAATCCGAGCTGGGAATAAGGCTGATGTACCCGACATATCGTGAGGGGTTAAGCGCGCTTTTGGATTTGGAGACGCCTCCAAAATAGAAAGGCAGCGGAGGACCGCTGCCTTTCGAAAAACTGTTTGGTGCGATGACCTAGGCCATTGCAGCCCAGACGACCAACAGGATGATCAGCGGAACCAGACCGCCGCCTGAAGACGACGATGCATCTTCAACAACAACTTCGGGTTCCATTACGGGTGCGGAAACTGCACCGGCGAAGGCCGACGACGCTGCGATCGAAAGAGCAGCTGCGAGAGCGATTGATTTCATAGTATCCTCCAAATTTTTGCCTGCCGCGTCACGGGTGAAGGTAGTGGAACCCCGCCGCAGGCACCCAAGACTGTACCTCGTCTACGTTTTTAAGCAGCAATACTTTGTAATTGCAATGCTTCTTAACCGGACTTCGACGCAGGTTTGCCAAAATGTCGCTAAATTAGCAACACCTGTGTGCCCACTTTGGCCAAATCAAACAGAATTGCGATGTGCTCGTTGTAAAGGCCGATGCAGCCATTGGACGAGCGGCGGCCTATTTTACGCGTGTCGTTGGTGCCATGGATACGATAATATTTCCAGGACAGATACAATGCGTGCGTTCCGAGCGGATTGTCCTCACCTGGGCCGATATAGTCCGGCCACTCGGGATTCCTGACTTTCATCGCGGGCGTCGGGCGCCACTCCGGGCCGATCCTTTTTCGCACGATTCGCGTGCGTCCCAGGCGGGTCAATTCTTTGCTGACAGGAACACTCGTGGGAAACAATTTGTACGTTTTTCCGTCTTCTGACCAGAAATGCAACGCCCGCGAAGTCGTATCGACGAGAATCACGCCCTTTTTCCGGTTCGAAAAGTAATCCTGCCATCGTTTGGTGGAAAAGCTTGATATATTGTGCCTCGCGGTCGTTGTGACCGCTTCCTCCTCGATTATTTCGTCCTGCGCGAATGCCGTTCCGGGCAGACCCGCAGCCATCGACCCTAGCCCGACGGCCAGCGACCGGTTGAAGTCACGGCGCGACAACAGCGATTTGTTTTTCGGGTTCATCAGACGACTCCTAATTCATCGACAGGGGCAAGTTATTGCCCGAAAGCCGCAGTTACAATTCAAACTGACGTTATTTGGGCCAATAATTCCGGCAAGTGTTTGAAAGAGGTCACGGAACCGGATAGGGATTGGGGCAAATTCGCCACTGAACGGTATGATAATAATGATACGCATTGCAGCGATGGTACTGACAGGCCTGATGGTTTTGTCCGCCTGTACGACCCAGACACCAGCGACGGGGCCGGACGGCAAGGTTTTGCCAAAGGCTTTTCGCATCGGGATGACGCAACGCCAAAAGATCCCGTTTCGCGTGCTGGATGGTGTGAATGCTCTGCGCAAGGCGGCCGGACTGGTCGAGGTTGAACTGTCCGCCCAACTCAACGCGGCGTCTGCGACGCATTCGCGGGACATGTCGGTTCAGAACCGACCGTGGCATTTCGGGTCAGACGGTTCCTCGCCGATCGAGCGGGTGGCGCGCACGGGTTACGAAGGTGTGATGCTGGGCGAGAATATTTCGGAGACATTCGAAGGCGATGTGGAAACACTCGCCGCCTGGATGACCGAGGCCGACACGCGTGATGTCATCATGAATCCGGACGCGCGGTTCATGGGGATCGCGTGGTTTCAGGAGACCAACGGCAAGATCTGGTGGACGCAGATTTTCGGCAGCTGACCGGCCCTGATGTCAGGGATAGATGTCGATCGGTGTATTGTCCGTGACCATGGCGTAAATCTGTTCGATCTCGCGATTTGATACCGCGATACAGCCCCAGGTCCAGTCTTTCTTGTTCCGGTCGCGAAAAAGCGTTGGACCGCCGTGAATGAAGATATCGCCGCCGGGGCTTTTTCCCATGGCCCTTGCCTCGGCGATATCGGCCGCGTTGGGGTACGAGATGCCAATGCTGAGGTGGAAGTTGCTGTTGGGATTACGCCGGTTGATGGTGTAGCTGCCTTCGGGGGTTTTGCCATCGTTCCGAACCTTTTTGTCCCCTAACGGTTCGAACCCAAGGTTGATGTCATAGGACTTCAGCGTCGTTTCATTGTGCAGGAGGTAAAGCTTGCGCGCGGATTTCAGAATGATCAGGCGGGTGACCTCGGGGCCGTTATAGGTTCTGAACTTGGTGCAGGACAGAAGACTGACGCCAAGGGCAAGTACAAGCAGTGTTTTGACGAGACAGCGCATTCGCCGGACCTTCGGAAATTGGCATTTTCGTCATGCTACACCAAGAATGCGCCCGGAACATCGCAACACGTGAAATTGATGATCGATTGTTTTGCGGTGTTGATTTCAGGTCAGGTTTCCCCCGTCCTGTAGAGCGCAATCCGAAAAGTGGGAACCGCTTTTCGGAGTGAATTGCGCGAAAAACCAACAAGATAGAGCCGCCCTGCCGATTCAGGTAAAAAGGACGCGGCTCTAGCGGTTTGCGTTTCTGGCGATATCT
>CAYXNM010000068.1:0-14741 GCA_964466385.1 uncultured Rhodobacter sp.
GCGAACGCCACCCCACGGGCAGGCGCAGGGCCGTGCGGGGATGGATTGAACCGGGCAAATCTCAACGTCGCCTTCAGGCCAACGGCCGGTTTCTCTCACCCACGCAAAAGGGTCAGCAAAAATGGCCGTTGGTATTCCTTCCGTCGCGCCTGCGTTCAGCCAGATCCGGCATGGGGTCGTCCCCGCGTGGAGGAACCCGCCTACGCGCAGCTCAGCTCAGAATGGTCAGAAGGTTGTCCAGACTGGCCTTGGCATCCCCAAAGAACATCCGGGTATTTTCCTTGAAGAACAGCGGGTTTTCGATGCCCGAATACCCCGTCCCCTGCCCGCGCTTGGACACGAAAACCTGCTTGGCCTTCCACACTTCGAGAACCGGCATGCCCGCGATCGGGGAATTGGGGTCCTCTTGCGCGGCGGGGTTCACGATGTCGTTTGATCCGATCACGATGGCGACGTCCGTTTGCGGAAAATCGTCGTTGATCTCGTCCATCTCCAGCACGATGTCGTAAGGAACCTTGGCCTCGGCCAGCAGCACATTCATATGGCCCGGCAGACGCCCTGCAACCGGGTGGATGCCAAAACGAACGGTCTTGCCACGCGCACGCAGACGCCGTGTCAGTTCGCTGACGGATTGCTGCGCCTGCGCGACGGCCATGCCATAGCCCGGCACGATGATCACACTGTCTGCATCCTCAAGGGACGCCGCGACACCGGCGGCGTCGATTGCGATCTGCTCGCCGTCGATTTCCATCGCCGGGCCGGACTGCCCCCCGAACCCGCCCAGAATGACCGCAAGAAACTGCCGATTCATGGCCCGGCACATAATGTAGCTGAGGATCGCACCCGATGACCCGACCAGCGCCCCGGTCACGATCAGCAAATCATTGCCCAAAAGGAAGCCCGTCGCCGCCGCCGCCCAGCCCGAATAGCTGTTGAGCATGGAAACCACGACCGGCATGTCCGCCCCGCCGATTGCCATGACCAGATGTGCGCCCAGCAGGAGCGCCAGCAACGTCATGAGGTAGAGTGTCCAACTGCCGCTGTCATTCATGTACATGGCCAGCAGAACAACCGACAGAACCGCAATCAGCACGTTCCACACGTGGCGCAGCGGCAGGATCAGCGCCTTGCCGTCGATGCGCCCCGCAAGCTTGCCAAAGGCGATGATCGAGCCGGTGAACGTGACCGCGCCGATGAATACACCCAGAAAAACCTCGATCTCGTGAATGACCTTTTCCGCGTCACCGGCAAATTCATGCACCGTCAGATCAGAGTTGAGACCGATAAACACCGCAGCCAGACCCACAAAGGAATGAAGGGCCGCGACAAGTTGCGGCATTCCGGTCATCTCGACGCGCGTGGCAACCACCACGCCGATGACCGCGCCGATGGCGAGAACGGCAATCAGAAGGGCCGACAATTCCACACCGGGGCCCCAGATCGTCGCGATGACGGCAATGGCCATGCCGGTAATCCCGAACCAGACGCCGCGCTTGGCGCTTTCCTGGTCCTTCAGGCCTCCGAGTGACAAAATGAACAGAACGGCGGCAGCGATATAAGCGGCGGTTTGCATTTCCATGGACATGTCCGTTTCCCCGCTTTCAGGATTTCTGGAACATCTGGAGCATTCTTCGCGTTACCATGAAGCCCCCGACGATGTTGATTGTTGCGATCAGAACCGAGATGCCCGCCAAGGCGACCACAACCCCGCTGGCCGCCCCAATCTGCAGGAGCGCCCCGACGATGATGATCCCCGATATGGCGTTTGTCACGGCCATCAGAGGTGTATGGAGCGCATGAGCAACCCCCCAGATCACCTGAAAACCCACGAAAACCGACAGTGCAAAAACGATGAAGTGCTGCATGAAATCAGAGGGCGCGTAAAGCCCGATCAGCCCCATCAGAAGCCCGCCCAACACCAAAAGCGCCACCTGCTGGCGGCCTGCGGACCTTGCGGCGGCGGCCTCCCCGGCGGCGATTTCCTCGGGCGTTTTTTCCGGTGGTTTCGGTTTTTGGGCCGCGATCGCCTTGACGCTGGGCGGAGGGGGCGGAAACGTCACCTTTCCCTTGAACGTCACGGTCGCTCCACGCAGAACGTCGTCCTCCATGTCGTGGACGATCTTGCCGTCTTTTTCCGGCGTCAGGTCGGTGACCATGTGGCGGATGTTCGTGGCATAAAGCTCGGATGACTGGGCCGCCATGCGACTTGGGAAATCGGTGTAGCCCACAATCGTGACGCCGTTCTTGCTTTCGACCTTTTCGTCGGGAACCGTCAGATCGCAATTCCCGCCCCGTTCGGCCGCCAGATCGATCACGACCGAGCCGGGCTTCATCGCTTCGACCATGTCCTTCAGCCATAGCTTGGGGGCGTCGCGGCCGGGGATCAGGGCGGTTGTAATGACAATGTCCATCTGCGGCGCAAGTTCGCGGAATTTTTCAAGCTGCTTTTCACGAAATTCCGGGCTGGAGGGCGCCGCATAGCCGCCCGTTGCCGCCCCGTCGGTCTGGCTTTCCTCGAAATCAAGATAGACGAACTCCGCCCCCATGCTTTCGATTTGCTCCGCAACTTCGGGGCGCACATCAAACGCAAACACCTGCGCGCCCAGCGATGTTGCCGTTCCGATCGCCGCCAACCCCGCGACGCCCGCCCCGACAATCAGCACCCGCGCCGGCGGCACCTTGCCCGCAGCCGTGATCTGGCCGGTAAAGAAACGACCAAAGTTGTTGCCCGCCTCGATCACCGCGCGGTACCCCGCAATGTTCGCCATCGAACTGAGCGCGTCCATTTTCTGCGCGCGGCTGATGCGCGGGACCATGTCCATGGCAATCGTGTTGGCACCGGCTTCCTTCATCCGGGCAAGCTGGTCTTCGTTTTGCGCCGGGAAGAAAAAGGAAATGACGGTCTGGCCCTTGCGCACGCGCTTTTCCTCGGTCGCGTTCATCAGCGGTCGGACCTTGGCAACGATATCGGCCTCTTTCCAAAGTGCTGCTGCGGTCTTGACGACCTTCACGCCCGCGGCCTTGTAATCGGCATCCGAGAACCGGGCATTGTCGCCGGCCCCTGACTGGATCAGGCATTCATGGCCCAGCTTTTGCAGGGCAAGGGCGGATGACGGTGTCATCGCGACACGGTTTTCGTTCGCGAATGTTTCCTTTGGGGCCCCGATTTTCATGCCTGCGCTCCTTCAGCTGTCAAACGGAAGGCGGCGTGCAACCTGTGCGAACGTCGCCATTTGTGGCTGATTACCACGAGGATCGAAATTATCAATCGCAATCGCCCGAATTCGGCTGTCAGCGACGTCATGACACGGCAAAAGTGCGGGTATGCCTAAAGCCAGCGCCGCGTTCGCTGCCGGTATTGCCGGAACGCCGCACCAAATTCCGCTTCAAGCCCGGCTTCCTCGTGCCGGATAAAGCGCAGGGTTATGAGTGCCATATACGCAGGCACCAGCGCGAACCCGATCACCGAGCCAAAGACCAGGACCGCGCCGGAAAGAATGATGCAGTTCGCAAGATAGATCGGGTTGCGGGAAATCCGGAACGGACCGCTCGTGATCATCGCCGCGGGCGTGTTTCGCGGCACGATCGTCGTCTTGTGACGCCTGAATGCGAAAAAGCTGAGAACTTCCATCGCAATGCCCAGTCCAATCAGCAGCCAGCCAACCATGTCCGAAAAAGGTCCGTCATAGGCCCCGGGATTGAAAAGGCGGCTTTGTCCGTACCCCATGAGCAGGAAAAACAGCAACCAGACCGGCGGCATGTCGATGATTTGTTTCCAGACACGTCTCATGGCGTTACCCCGTTTTGTGGTGTGGATTGCGCGTGCGGATCGCCCTCAGACAAGGGCAAAATCGGGGTCGGCGGAAAACGCGTTCAGATACCCGTTGACCTCGGATGCGAAAAGGCGCGCGGTGCGGTTCGTGGGGGCCAGAGGCTCTGACGCGAAGAACCCCGGCAATTCGTCCTCGACCTCGGTAAACCCGGCCGCGCGGTTGAATGTCGCCTCAAGGCGCAGCGTTTCCCGCGCGATATCCACCAGCCAGTTTGCATCTACCCCGGCGTCAAACGCGTCGTTGATGGCGTCCGCCACCAGCGTTCTGTTGGGATCGGTCACCGACCTGCCGAAAATGCAAAGCCCGAAGCAATCCGCAAGTGCCGAATTGATCTGCATCCGATAGCTTTCCGCGGCGACCTCGCGCACCGATTTATCGTGGCTGACAAATGACGGGGCATTGCCGGTCGTGTGGTCCGCGCCTTGCGCGGTGACCATCATGGAAACACCGGTGACCTCGATAATCCGCGGATCATAGGCCGAGATGGCCTGTTTCTTGATCACCGGCACCCGCTTGGCACCCAGACTTTCGCCCACGCGCGCGGTCCCTTGCGACAAGTGGCGTCCCCGCGCGTTGCCCTGGCGCAAATCCCGCAGAACACCAACCATGAAATCCACGTCCCCGAACGCGGCCTTCCCGACATCCATCAACACACCGATGGTGCCGCCAAGCTCGATCGTGTCGACCCCGAGGTCGTTGGCGATCTCGTTCAGCAGCGCGACTTCGTCCGGGTCGCGCAACCCGCAATTCGTGCCCAACAGACCGATCGTTTCGTATTCAAGCGGCGAGACGACCTCGACCCCGTTGGCATCCACATAGACGTTGGAGCACTTGATCAGGCAGCCCGGCATGCAGGCATGGCTCGGCTCTCCGCCACGCGCGAGCGTCAGTTCGCGAATATGATCCCCGCCCATCCGGTGTGGCCCTGCCCCCGGTTTGGTCGACTGACCGACCGAAAAATTGTCCGTCGGCAACCCCCCGAGCGTATTGGTGAGGTCGCTGACCATTGCCGTGCCCAGTTTCTCCAGCGCGGAAACGGCGGGCGATTCGCCCAGCAACCGACCATACATCTTGAT
This sequence comes from uncultured Rhodobacter sp., assembly GCA_964466385.1. Classification (GTDB taxonomy): domain Bacteria; phylum Pseudomonadota; class Alphaproteobacteria; order Rhodobacterales; family Rhodobacteraceae; genus UBA5972. The sequence continues at coordinate 4,910 of CAYXNM010000068.1, forward strand.
CGCCTGCATGACCTTCTTTCGGTCAATCATCGCGGGCATCTTGTATTTGTCGATCACGATGGCCTTGATCTTCTTTGACCCCATGACCGCGCCGACGCCCCCCCTTGCGGCCAGTCGCGAGGGTCTGTTGTCCGCGTCCGAAATGGCAATGCCCGCCAGCAATCCCTGGTATTCCCCCACCGGCCCGCAAATCGCCAGGGAAACCTTTTCGCCGAAATCTTCGTGCAATCGCGCGGCACAATCGAAATTGCCTAGACCCAAGAGGGGCGTTGCGTCGTGAAACGTGATCTCGCCTTCCCGCGCAACATGAAGAACGACCCAGTCATCGCTCTGGCCGCGAAAGATGATCTGCGCGATTTCAAGCTGCCCCATGGCAAAGGCGAAGGTTCCGCCTGAATTGGCTTCCTTGATCCCTCCGGTCAGGGGGCTCTTGCAACCCACACTCAAACGGTTGGCGTTGGAAAAATTGGTGCCGGCAAAAGGCCCGGCGGAAAAAATCAGCGGATTGTCGGGGCCGAGCGGGTCTTTTTCGGCAACCCCCTCCTCCAGCAGCATGCGCGCGATGAGATAGCGCCCGCATTCCGCGATTGCCCGGCCCGTCAGTTCCTGTTTCACGACGTTGCGGTTCCCAAGGTTGATTTCGATTTTCGTGCGCATGATTGCCCCCTGATTGCGGGTTGGACGAAGCAGACCCGGACCTGCTATGGACGCTAGCGGATGGGGGAATGTGCCTCAACCGGCAAATGAACGCAGTTTGGGGAAGAATGACCAGGACAAAACAGGTGGCGGGGCCGATCTGTCTGATCCTGCTGGCAGCGGGTGCGTCGCGGCGTATGCAGGGGCCGGACAAGCTGGCGCTGCCGGTTGGCGGAGAGCCGCTCCTCACACGGGCGGCGCGGGCGGCCCTTGAAAGTCGTGCCGAAAAAATTGTCGTCGTTTTGCCATGTGACAGCCAGCGACGTTTGCTGGTGCCAAGGTCGCCGCGCCTGAAGACCGTGGAAAACCCCGAAGCGGCAAACGGAATGGGGGCATCGCTGAGGGCCGGGCTGCGGCACATCCCCCCAAACACAGCGGGCGTTTTGATCGCTCTTGCCGACATGCCCGAAATCCGTGCGCGCGATCACGATCAGCTGATTCGCGCGTTTCATCAGGCAGGCACAGGGGCAATCTGTCGCCTGACCGACGCTGGCGGAAACCCCGGTCACCCGGTGCTGTTTGACCGCCGGTTCTTTGGCCCGTTGAGCGAACTGCAGGGCGACAAGGGCGCGCGGGACATACTGAAAGACAACAGCGATTGCGTTGTTCTGATCCAGGGAGAGGCAAACCGGGCGTCGCTCGACCTTGATACGGCCCAGGACTGGCAGGCCTATCGGGAGACCCTGAAAGACGCTACCTGAGGCGCGGCAGTCGACGGCGGATTTTCAGTTTGCGCTTGGATTTCGGCGCCGCGGCCCGCAGGTTTGCGGCAAGATCCGGGAAAATCTCGAAGATCTCGTTTCTTTGCGAATTGCCAACCGAACCCAGCGAATAATCCCCGGCCATGAAGGTTTCGACCCAGCAACCGTTGGCCGCAATGACCTGATGGCCCTCCAGCATCACGTGGACATAGCTGATGCCGGTCGTATCAATCTGTTGAATGCCCTTGTGATCCACCAGCGTCTTGAGCGCGGCCATCTCTTCGACTTCGGCGACCAGAAAGCGGCCGATCATCGCCGTGACGGGAAGGCGCGTGTTGGGGGACATCATCGTATCGCGTGTCGGCAGGCCGTTGCCAAATGCGCCAGCTTTGACAAAAACAGGGCCGAGATGAGGGTTGTCCAGCAGGTGACGCCCGCTCATCGGTCGAATGCCGGTCCAGGAAATGGCCTGCAAGCCGTTGTCACGGGTGACGACCAGCATTCCGGGGCGCAGTTCCTCGACGGCGACGGGGCCAACGGAGGTGTTGATAAGAGTTCCTGAAGTGAAACAAGCCATGGGGGATCTCGCGGTTATCAGAGGGCGGACGACGAAGCGGGCAACCGCTCAGGGGTGCTTTGTACCCTTGTAGGACCGCACCAGTTCGGCACCGATGAATACCGAAATGCCCGCCAGACCGACGAAATCAACGGGAAGACCAAAGATCGTCGCGACGTTGGCGATCGTTGCACCAACCCAGAGAATCACGAGCACGGTGATATAGATTTTACGAAATGCGGGGTTCCAGTTTTCCAACTTGGTCATTTTCTTGCCTGTCACGCACGAAAAAGTGCGGCCTCTTGCTTGCGGCCGCCCCCTGACCTTGTTTGACCCGTCCCAGTCGGGTTTTGATGCCGTCTTTTTAGGACAGGGCGTGCCAATCACAAAGCGAAATCTGGCGGGAATGTGTTCGGATTGCGCGGAAATACGGCCAAACGCGGTCCGGATTGGCCCAAATTTCAGGGCAATCATGGCGCCGATGATTGTTGGCGTTTCGACAACAATTTGCGATATTCTGACCACAGTCCCGATCGCAATTTCCGGGGTCACGCAGCTAATCATTTGCCAAGACACCGGAAAACCGGACAGGCGCGTGACCGGGCGGGCGATATTGTTTCCTGTTTGGAAACGATTTGAGGGTTCCCCTGGCCACAAACCCCGGATTTCCAACCAAACCCGCGCCCTCATTCAGGCGCATTTTCAAAAACGAAGAGTTTCCGAATATTAGACAATCATTTTGGACAATTGCCTGAGATCGGCGGCAAAACCGGTTTGGTCGCGCCCGGTGTTTCGCCGCCTGAGGCCGATCGGCGCGCGCTGGTTCATTCCCTGTTGATGACCATCAGCACATGACCCGCCTTGACCTGATCGCCACGCGCAGCCGCGATCTCGGCAACACGGCCCGAAACCCCGGCGACGATTTCGTGCTGCATTTTCATCGCTTCCAGAGTGGCAAGTCTTGTTCCGGGTTCGACACTGTCCCCCGGCGCGACGAAAACCTCGCTCAGGGTTCCGTGCATGGGAGCGCGTATCTCTCCATCATTTCCGGGTGTCGATTTGGCCCGTCCCGGTGTGAAGCGATGAAGGGTCAGCGTATCTCGCGGGGTCGCCAGACAGACCCGCGTGCCTGTGACACTAAGCGCACTGATTTGGATCCGGTTATTGTCGACAAGAATGGCCTCTTCACGGAATTCAGCCGAAAACGTCTGCCCGTCGGCGAACACCGTCAGGCGCGCACCCGCGGTTTCGCGAACGACAAAATCATGGGGGATCGTTTCGATCGTCAGGCGAAAGCGGCTGGTCAGATGGCCCGGCGATCCAAACCCCAGCAACTCCCGCGGTGTATCCGGTGCCGCGCGCAGGAATTTTTCGGCCTCATTCCGGTAAAGAGCGGCCACGGCGGCGATGATCAAGGCACGATCCGGCGCCGCGGCGGACGGGCTGTTCAGACAGACATCCCCGACGAAATCCGTGTTGGGTGTGCCGTCGGCAAATCCTTGGTGCGACAGAATGCCGATCAGGAAATCCCGGTTGGTCGCAGGGCCGAAGGCGGCTGTTCGGCCAAGGGTGGTCAAAAGGCGTGTCCGCGCCATTTCGCGGGTTTCGCCATGTGCGATCACCTTGGCCAGCATGGGATCGTAAAACGGGCTGATCTCGTGCCCCGCCGCAACACCGCTGTCACACCTGACACCGGTCTGCGTCGGGATATCAAACCGCTCGATCATGCCGGACGCGGGCAGAAAGCCGTTTCGCGTGTCCTCGGCATAGAGGCGCGCTTCGATCGCGTGGCCGCGGATCTTCACCTCCTCCTGCGCCAGATCCAAAGGCTGACCCGCAGCAATTGCCAATTGCATTTCCACCAGATCAAGGCCGGTCACCATCTCGGTTACGGGGTGTTCCACCTGAAGGCGCGTGTTCATTTCCAGAAAATAAAAGTCATCGTCCGGTCCCAGCAGGAATTCCACCGTCCCGGCCCCTTCGTAACCGATGGCGCGCGCCGCATCGACGGCAGCGCGGGCCATTCGTCCGCGCAATTCCCGGCTGAGCCCTGGCGCCGGGGCTTCCTCGATAATTTTCTGGTGCCGCCGCTGGATCGAGCAATCCCGGTCGCCCAGATGAATTGTATGGCCGTCCCGGTCGGCAAGGACCTGCACCTCGACATGACGTGGATGCGAAACGGCTTGTTCCAGAATGACGGCGTCCGAGCCGAACGCGCCGAGCGCTTCGGATTTCGCAACCTCAAGGGCGGCGTCAAACCGCTCCGGGTCCGGGACCAGGCGCAGTCCGCGTCCGCCCCCGCCCCGCGCCGCCTTGATCATGACCGGGTACCCGATTTCGCGGGCCATAGCGGTAAGTTTCCGCGTGCTCTGATCCGGGCCATGATACCCCGGCACGCAGGGAACGCCCGCCTTGATCATCGCGGTCTTGGCGGCGGCCTTGTCGCCCATGATTTCCATCGCATCGCCCGAGGGGCCGATGAAAACCAGCCCGGCCGACCGGCAGGCGCGGGCAAAGTCCGGATTTTCCGACAGGAAACCGTAACCCGGATGGATGGCCTCGGCACCGCTCTTGTGTGCTGCCGCGAGGATCGCCTGCGCGGAAAGGTAACTGTCGGCAACCGGGCCATCCCCGATAAGCAGCGTCTGATCGGCGAAACGGGCGTGCAAGGCATCCCGGTCAACCCGCGTTGCAACCGCAATCACCCGTCGCCCGGTGGCGCGGACCGTGCGCATGATCCTCAGCGCAATCTCCCCGCGATTGGCGATCAGAACGCTTGAAAACCCGGTTGGTTTCATGGCCGCGCCACCCCGAATGTATTCGCGCGCACCTTGCGCATGCGGGCCTCCGCGCAGGTGAGCAGGCAAAACCCGACCACTTTGCGGGTATCGCGCGGATCGATCATGCCGTGATCCAGCACCCGGCCCGATGTATAAAACGCGTCTGACTGCTGATCGAAATGCTGCGCGATCGCGTCGCTTTGCGCGGCCATTTTCGCACGCGCCACCGTTTTTCCCTTGCGTTTGGCGGCATTGGTCAGCACCTGTTCCATCGTACGCGCAGCCTGCGCGCCGCCCATGACACCGGTCATCGCATTGGGCCACGTGAACAGGAAATCAGGCGAAAACGCGTATCCGCACATGGCGTAGTTCCCCGCCCCGAAACTGGCCCCGATATAGATCGAGATCTTGGGAACGCCCAGATTGGTGACCGCCTGTATCATCTTGGAGCCGTGCTTGATCATGCCCTGGCGTTCGCTTTGCACGCCGACCATGAAGCCGGTCGTGTTGTTGAGGAACAAAACCGGCGTTCCCGCCTGATCCATCAATTGCAGGAACATCGTCGCCTTGGCCGCGCCATCGGGATCGATCGGGCCGTTATTGCCCAGAATACCAACGGGTTGGCCAAAGATCGCGCCGTGCAGGCACACACTCGCCGCCCCGTAATCGGGCTTGAAATCCCTCAGCGACCCGCCATCGACCAGGCGAATGGCGACCTCGCGCATATCGTAAGGTTTGCGATAATCGACCGGAACAACGCCCGCCAGATCGTCGGCGCTTTCCGCGGGCGGTTCAAAGGCGCGGTCGGCCCGGCGTGGGCTGTTGTTCCAGCCAAGCCCCGCGACGACATCGCGCGCCATTGCAATCGCCTCACTGTCATCCTCCGCCAGATACTCCACCAGCCCGGTGGTCACCGCATGCATTTCGGCCCCGCCAAGGTCGCTGTCCGTTGCCTCCTCGCCCGTTGCCGCCTTGACCAGAGCGGCCCCGCCCAGCATCGCCATGCCGTTGTTGCGCACGCCAATCACATAATCGCTCAGCCCCGGCTGATAAGCACCCCCGGCGGTCGAGGCCCCGTGCAGCACCGTGATCACCGGAATGCCCGCCGCACTCAGCCGCGCGAGACCTGCAAACATGCCCCCCCCGTGGGCCCAAAGTTCAACCGTATAAGCCATCAGGTTGGCCCCGGCACTTTCCACGCAATGGACAAAGGGCAGTTTCTGTTTCTTCGCGATCGCCAGAACGCCAAGGGCCTTTTCCACCGTCTTGTGCGTCGAGGCCCCGGCGTTGATGCCCGCGTCATCGACAAAAACCATGACCCGCACGCCTGCGACATGGCCGATGCCCGTGATCACGCTGGCGCCGGGAATGGTTGTTTGCGGGTCGGGATCGTCAACCAGACAGGACGCCATGTTATAAAGTTCCAGAAACGGCATGCCGGGGTCAAGCAGGGCGGCCAGACGTTCGCGCGGGCTGAGTTGGCCGCGCTTGTCATAGACCGCGCGACGCTCCTCGGATTTGTCGCGCGCGCGCGCTTCAAAGGCGCGCATCCGGTCAACCAGCGCCAGCATGTCGGCACGGTTGGTCTGAAAGCTTTCCGAGCGGGGTTGGATGCGGGATTGAAAGGCGCTCACGGCAGGGTCTCCAGAAGGGAAATCGGAACGGGGATCGGCTGGGCCAGCAAAAGTTGCGCATATCCCTTGCCCTGCGGATCGTTGCGCAGGCTCGACGTGCCCCCCCCGCCAAGGACATTGTCAAGCACGATGTTCATGGAATGACTGCCGGGAAGGTAGTAGCGCTGCACATTCCCTTTCAGGAAATGGTCGTAAACAGCGGCAATCCGCGCTTCGTCAAGCGCTTGCCAGATATGGGGCATCAATGACGGATGACGCGCGATGATCCCCACATTCGCACGGTCGCCCTTGTCGCCGCTGCGCCCAAAGGCCAGCCGGACAAGCGGCACCTCGGTCATTGGCTGGCGCGTGCCGGGCCTTGCGGGCGGATCGGGCCGCACCGGTTCGGTTTCGCCTTCCGCAGCGCCCGCGCACCAGTTTTCCGACCCGTTTTCATCCGTGATCGTGACGCTGACCCGTTCCCTGGGGGTCAGATAGGAAAACAATGCCATCACCGGCGACGGTCGGGGACGCGTGCCGGCAAACCCGCTGAGACCCGGCGCAGCCGCAAGACCGAGACCCGTCGCCTCCTTTAGGAAAACACCCACCCCTTCCGGCGTGGGGTGGCGCACCGCGATCTTGGCGGCGACTTCGCGTGACGGCGGTTGCGTCCGCGCGGCGCCGAACTGGCTCTCGCTGCCGATAAGCTCGACGCTGGTCCGGCTGAAATCCGGCGCGTTCCTTTGCATCAGGGATTTCCGCGCGCGCGCAATTGCGGCCCGGGCGAAACGGGTTGCCTTGGCTTCCGCTTTCAGCCCGTAAAAGGAAAAAAGCTGCCCGCCGCGCCAGCCGTCCTGAAAGGTCAGGCAGGTCTTGTATGCAGGCGGGGCCGCGCGCCCCTTGGCGCCAGAGACGCGCACACGGTTTTCGCCTGCGTCCAGCAGCGTCACGCGGGAAAAATCACATGTCACATCGGGCAGTATATAGGTTTGAGGGTCACCGATTTCATAAACCATCTGCTCGGCCACGGTTCCGATGCTGACCAGACCGCCGCTATTCGCGGGTTTGGTCACCTCAAAAGATCCGTCCCCTGCGATCGCGGCAATGGGATAGCCGATGTCCGCGATGGTATCGGCGATCCCCTCCCAGTCGGTGAAATTGCCCCCCGTGGCCTGCGGTCCGCATTCCAGAATGTGACCCGCAAGGGAGCCGCCCGCCAACGCGTCGAGATCGCCTTCGCCCCATCCGAACGCGTGAATCGACGCCCCCAGTGTAACGGCGCTGTCGACACACCGCCCGGTCAGGACGATATCGGCCCCGCGCGCCAGCGCCCGCGCAATGGGAAACGCCCCCAGATACGCGTTTACGCTGCCGATTTTTTCGCGATCCGGCAGGGGTGCGCCCGAAAACATATCGCGCGGAGAGGCGGCCCGGATTGCGTCCAACCGGTCCATCAGGTCGTCGCCCGTGACGACGGCCACCTTCAGTTCAAGCCCCTGTTTGGAAATCAGTTCGCGCAATGCCCGCGCGCAGCCTTCCGGGTTCATGCCGCCCGCGTTGGAAATGATCCGGACACCGTTTTGTGCGATTCGTTTCAGGTTCGGGGCCATCGCCGCCGTCAGGAAATCCGTCGCATACCCCAGATCGGGTGATTTGGCCCGCACCCGCGCCAGTATCGCCATGGTTATTTCAGCCAGATAATCATAGACAATGTAATCAAGCGGTCCGCTGTCCAGGAGTTGCCCCGTGGCCATGGCAGCGTCACCCCAATACCCGCTTGCCCCGCCGATCCGCACGGTTTTGCCAACCGTGTTCATGGCAATCGCACCCGGTGCTCACCGTCCGGGCACGGACAGGCCGGTCGATACGCCCGACCGGGGTTCAGGTCTGAATTCGTACCGGGAAACGCCAAATGCGGGTTCCTTTTGCGGGTTCAACCGGATCATGTCCCTGCGCGCCCCCATGTGCAACGAAATTTCGATCAAGATCACGCCACGTCGCATAAACGCCCATCGAGCAATTGCGAACCCCGGCCCTTTCCGAAGCGATCACGCACGCTCTGGTCATCCTAAGGTTCCGCGCCTAGTCTCTTGGGAATTCCAACCAAAAGGAGAACCCCATGCCCCGCGACGTCGTCATCGTTTCCACCGCACGCACCCCCATTGGCAAGGCTTACAGGGGCGCGTTCAACGACACCCCCGCGCAAACGCTGGCCGGGCACGCCATTCAGAACGCGGTTGCGCGGGCGGGTGTGGATCCGGCGGAAATCGACGACGTCCTGATCGGGGCAGCATTGCAACAGGGGTCGACCGGCAGCAATGTGGCGCGACAGGCCGCCCTGCGCGCCGGGTTGCCTGATTCGGTTCCGGCGATGTCGATCGACCGGCAATGTTCCTCGGGGTTGATGACCATCTCGGCGGCGGCGGGACGTATTGCGCTTGGGGAAACGGATATCGCGGTCGCGGGCGGGGTTGAATCGGTCTCTTTGGTGCAAAACGACAAGATGAACCTTTATCGCGCCGCCGATCCATGGCTGAAGGAAAACTGCCCGAACGTCTACATGAGCATGCTGGAAACCGCCGAGGTGGTGGCCGCGCGTTACGGGATCAGCCGCGATCAGCAGGACGAATACGCCGTCACCTCCCATCAGCGCACGGCCGAGGCGCAAGCCAATGGCCGGCTCGATGCCGAAATCGCGCCGCTGGCGTCGGTCAAAAAGGTAAAGCACCGCGAAACGGGCGACATTTCCGACGTTGCGGTCACGCTGACGCAGGACGAGGGATTGCGCGCGGGCACCTCGATGCAAAGCCTTTCCGGGCTGAAACCGGTATTCAGCAACGGACTGGCGGTGAAGGAGGGGCGCTACATCACGGCGGGTAACGCCTCGCAATTGTCCGACGGGGCGTCCGCCAGTGTCGTCATGGACGCGAAATCAGCCGCGCAACGCGGGTTGCAGCCACTCGGCCTTTTTCGCGGTGTCGCCGTTGCGGGCTGCCACCCCGACGAAATGGGGATCGGGCCGGTTTTCGCGGTCCCGAAGCTTTTGCAAAAGAACGGGCTGACGGTTGATGACATTGACATCTGGGAACTGAACGAAGCATTCGCCAGCCAGGTCATTTATTGCCGCGACAGGATCGGCATCGATCCTGACAAGCTGAACGTATCGGGCGGGGCCATTGCCATCGGGCATCCTTATGGAATGTCCGGATCGCGCATGAGCGGGCATGTTCTGATCGAGGGCAAGCGGCGCGGTGCGAAGTTCGGCGTGGTGACCATGTGCATCGGCGGCGGAATGGGTGCTGCCGGGTTGTTTGAGATCGTCTGAGGAGCACCCCCGGCACCGCTCACCACACCAGGGCAATCCCCCACCCCGCCGCCGCTGTCAGGATCACGACAAGCCACGGGGCAGCCTTGACATGGGCGAGCAGAAAATAAGCCGCCAACGCCAGGGCGAAATCCCGTATCGAAAAAATGGCGTTGGTCCAG
>CAYXNM010000069.1:0-14658 GCA_964466385.1 uncultured Rhodobacter sp.
CCAAGCAGTACAAAGGCGGAATAACGCCCGAGAAGGCCTATCTGAAAAAACTATCCGGCAATATCGGAGGTTTGATTCGCGTTTACAAAGCGGCAAAAGCGGAAATGGAAAGACGTCTTGCCCAGTTGAAGAAGGGAAAGAAAAAGCCCTCCGCAGCGCCACCGCTGGTTCCGCACCTGTCGGAAATGTAGCCCGCGCGGGCAAGTGGGGCAATTCTTTGCGCCCGGGTCCGGTCCTTGTGTGATTGGCGGTCGCCCCGCGCGCAGGCCCGGTGGCTGGCTCAATGGCTTTCGCCATTCTCCGGGTGCACGCGTGCATTCAGGGTCTGCCAGTCGGCCTCGACTTCGCGGGTGATCGCCGCGATATCGTGCCCGGTCAGGTGGCTGTATCGTTTCTGAGGCTCAAGATAGGCTTTGACCTCGGCCTGGCGTGCGGGTTGGTGCACCGTGTAGTGTACCCCGTCTCTGACTTCCAGAAGCGGGAATACCCGCGCCTCCACCGCCAGCCGGGAAATCCTGACCGCCGCGTCGTCGGCCACGCCCCAGCCCGGCAGGCACGGCGTCAGGATCACGATGACCTTTGTGCCGCGGATCGCCTTGGCTTTGGCGATCTTGACGCTGAGGTCATTCATATCCGAGGGCGACGCGGTCGCGATATAGGGGATCCGGTGCGCGGCCATGATCTCGATCAGGTTTTTCTTGCGGGTCGTCTTGCCCGCGGGCGTGCTGCCGGTCACGGCGCCACGCGGTGTCGACGAACTTTTCTGGCCGCCCGTGTTCATGTAACCTTCATTGTCAAAACAGACGTAAAGAATATCCTCGTTTCGCTCGGCCGCCGAAGACAGGGCCTGAAGCCCGATATCATATGTCCCACCATCGCCCGCAAGAACCAGAACCGTCGTGTCGGGTTTGCCCTTGGCCACCAGCGCGCGCTTGACGCCCACACCGGAGGCCGCGGCACTTTCGATTGTCGTATGGAAAACCGGAATTCTGAGCGAGGTCATGGGATACCCGCCACAAATGACCGCCAGGCAGGATGGAGAGACAACGGCAATCGTGTCCGGCCCCGCCGTATTCAGCACGACCCTCAGCGACAATGCCTCGGCGCACCCCCCGCAGGCGACATGGCCTGAACAGAAAAGCCCCTGATCCTGATAATCGATCTTGTTCATCACTTCCCCTCAATCCACCCAGACCGGCCTGCCGTCGGCCTTCAGTCCATCAGCACCCCGCGCCAGTTCCACCAGCTTTTCAACCGGAACATCCGTGCCGCCGACACCGGTCAATAGGCCGTGCAGGCGTGGCGCGTTCATGACACCATAAAACGCCGCCATCAGTTCCTGGTGCACGATCCCACCCGTGCCGACGGAATAGTTCCGGTCCAGAACCAGCGCGACCGGCACCGCGCCCAGTGCCGCGCGCAGTGCAGCCACCGGCAAGGGGCGAAACAGGCGCAGCTTGAGCAAACCGGCCCTGAAACCCTGCGCGCGCAAACTGTCCACGGCCTCCCGCGCGGTTCCGGCCATGCTGCCCATCGTCACGAAGGCCAGTTCCGCGTCCTCCAACCGGTAACACTCCAACACCGAATAGGACCGGCCCGTCCGTTCGCCCCAATCCCGACCGGCATCACTTGCCAGACGTTCGACATCCTCCATCGCGCGGGCCATCTGCCGGCGCGTAAGATTCCAGTTTTTCTGGTCCACCGGCGCGCCAAAAGCCTGCACATTCTCGGTGTCGAGCAGGAATTCCGGTTGAAACGGGGGCAGGAATTCGTCGACCAGATCCTGGGGGGGCACATCGACCGGCTCCACGGCGTGGGACACATAGAACGCATCGTGGTTCACCATCACCGGCAGGCGCGCGCATTCCGCTATCCGAAAGGCCTGAATGACCGTGTCGAGGCTTTCCTGCGGCGTTTCGCTGTAAAGCTGCACCCAGCCGGTATCGCGTTGTGAAAGGCTGTCAAGCTGGTCCGGCCAAAACCCCCAGGGCGACGCGGGGGTGCGGTTCACGTTGAACATGACGATCGAGGCGCGTGCGCCGGCGGCATAGTGCAGGAGCTCGTGCATCAGCATGAGTCCCTGCGAGGACGTCGCCGTGAACACGCGGGCCCCGGTCAGTGCGGCGCTCATCGCGGTGGCCATGACCGAATGTTCCGATTCCGGGGTCAGCATCTCACTCTCAAAAAGACCCTGTGACTGCATTTCCGTCAACTTCTCGAGAATCGGGGTCTGCGGCGTGATCGGATAGACCGGGGTCACGTCCGGGCGCGCCAGTCGAACCCCTTCAGCCACCGCGTGATTGCCGCTCATCAAACGCAGGTTTGCGTTTTCCGGGTTTTTTTCCAAATCCCTCATTGATCCGGTCCCTCGCCATACATCTGGATCGAGCCGGTCGGGCATTCCGCGACGCACAACCCGCATCCCTTGCAATAGTCTCCATTCACGAGATACCCGTCCTTCACCCTGGTGATCGCCATATCGGGGCAGTATTGATAGCAATTGTCGCACCGGGTGCAGGTTCCGCACGAAAAGCAGCGCGACGCTTCAGCCAGTGCGGCCGTTCGCGCCAGCGATTGCTGTACCTCTTCAAACCCGGTGCTGCGCGTTTCGACCGGCAGGTCGGTTTGCAAATGACGTGGTCCGGTGATCTGGTAGGCGGTGTTGATGACCTGAAACGGCACAGCTTGCAGTTCCGCCGGGGCGGTTGGAGCGATCTTCAGCTGTGCAAGAATGGCCCTGGCGCTGCGTTTGCCCATGCCAATCGCATGGCTCACGAAACGATCGCCGGACGCAAGATCACCGCCTGCGAAAAAGTTTACGCGGCTGGTGTGCCCGTCAGCGTCAATCCCGACAATACCGTTGCCGTGCCCGATCCAGCCATCCACCGCGGAAAGATCGGCATCCTGTCCGATGGCCGGGATGATCGCGTCGGGTCTGAGCGAGAATGCGCTGTCGCCAATCGGCGTTACGCTGAAGTCCCCGTTCGCACCTTTTTCAAACCGGACCTTGACGCAGGAAGCGTCAAGTCGGCCTGACGACGCATGAACTTCGCTCAGCATGGCGCCGGTGATGAATTCAACCCCTTCCTCGATCGCTTCGTCGACCTCGGTTTTCTGGGCAGGCAGGCTGCCGTCCGGTTCCAGCGCCATGACCGTGACACGATGCCCCAACCGCAGGGCCGAACGCGCCACGTCCATCGCCGCACTTCCGCCGCCGATGACCAGCTGATGATCGCCCACATCCGGCCTTTGACCGCCATTGACCGCGGCCAGAAACTCGGCACTGTCGATGACGTGGGGTGCTTGGTAATCCAGGTTCGGCAAAAGCTTGGAGCTTGCCGCCCCGGTCGCCAGGAAAACCGCGTCGAACTGGTCGTCAAGCGCGCCAAGGGCGTTGGCGTCCGCCAACCCCGCGTTGGTTTCAACTTTCAGACCCAGATGCAACAGGCGCGCAATCTCGCCATCCAGAACGGCCTTGTCCAGACGGTAATCCGGGATGCCGTAGCGCAACAGACCTCCAAGTTTCGCACTTTTTTCAAACAGCGTGACCTGAACGCCGGCGCGCAACAGATGGTACGCCGCGGACAACCCCGCCGGTCCGCCCCCCACGACCGCAACCTTTTCGGTTCTGCGGTCTTCGGGCGCGGGCACGGTCCAACCCTCAGCAAGTGCGGCGTCCCCGACAAAGCGTTCAAGGCTGCAAATCCCGACGGTTTCATCCCATTCGGCGCGATTGCACACGTTCTGGCAAGGATGGTGGCAAATGCGCCCGATGACGGCGGGAAACGGGTTGTTGTCCATCAGCGTCAGCCACGCGCCATGGGTGTCCTCTTGGGCCAGTTGGCGGATCCATTCGGCGATCCGTCCCTCAATCGGACAGGCGCCATGGCAGGGGGAAGGCAGATCGACATGCCGGGGCAGCGCGCTGCGCCATGTGCCGGTCAGGCGCGCGCCCGACGAACGGGTGCTCCACAGGGGGGAGATGATCTCATTCATCGCAAGCCTCGCTTTCACGTGCGCGGAGTTCACCGAATGCCTCGCGGCAGGCTGCGGCATTCTCGGCCTTTTTGGCCGGGGCGGTCTGGCGGATCACGTCCTGAAGCACAGCGATGGCCGGGGCCTTCAGCACCGCCGCGAACCCGCCGATCAGGGCGGAATTCACAACCTTGCCCATGCCGTTTCGCGACGCGATCCCCCGCGCGTCAAGCGGCAGGATGCGGCTGTCGGGAGGCGAGGTGAAAGCGGAACGTTCCTTTTGGGAATTGACGACGATGACTGATCCCGGCCCGGCAAGCCCCAGAAAGGCCGCGTCCAGCAGGCTGTCATCGAAACACAGCATGGCGTCGGCACGGCTGACGTTGCTGCGCAGGCGGATCGGCCGGTCCGCCACCCGGAGCGACACGCTGACCGGGGTGCCGCGCCGTGCGCCGCCATAGGTCGCAAAGGTCTGCACGAATTTGCCCTCGGCAAAAAAGGCCCGCGCCAACTGGTTCCCGGCGGTCTGCGCGCCCTGCCCGCCACGGCCAAGGATCAGAAACTCTTTCATCGCGTGCCCTTTCCGGCGAAAACGTCATCATTTCGCAGTTTGTGTCGTTGTATTTTTCCGGTTGCCGTCTTGGGCAACGTGTCCACGTAGTCGATCCAGCGCGGGTATTTCCACAAACCGGCCTGCGCCTTCACGCGGTCCTTCAGTTCGCGGCTCAGGGTGTCAGTTGCCTGGATGCCGTTCAGGACGACGAAGGCGCGGGGTTTGATTGTGCCGCTCTTATCGGCGCGCGCGACCACCGCCGCTTCGAGCACATGGGGATGGCTGACAAGCGCCTGCTCGACCTCGAAAGGGGAAACCCACTTGCCCGAGACCTTGAACATGTCGTCGGTCCGCCCGCAATAATGGTAAAACCCTTCGCTGTCGCAAAAATACTTGTCCCCGGTGCGTGTCCACGCGCCCTGAAAGGTTTCGCGGCTCTTGGCCGGCTGGTTCCAGTAATCCTTTCCTGCCGAGCCGCCCTTGACCAGCATTTCGCCGATTTCGCCCATACCGGCATCCTGCCCGGTTTCGTCAACCAGGCGCAGCGCGTATCCCGGCACCGCCTTGCCCGAGGTTCCGTATCGCACATCTGCGGGTATGTTTGACAGAAACATGTTCAGCATCTCGGTCGAGCCGACCCCGTCAAGAATATCGACGCCCATGCGGGCGCGCCAGTTCAGGCCAAGATCGGCGGGCAGCGCCTCGCCCGCCGAGACGCAAAGACGCAGCTTTTGTGACGCTTTTTCGCGCCTGCACGCCGGATCGGCCAGCATCGAGGCGTAAAGCGTCGGCACCCCGAAAAACAAGCTGGGCTGAAAACGCGCCAGCACGCCAAGGACGCGCCTGGCCGTCGGCCGCCCGGCCATCAGAACGCTCGTTGCCCCCACCGACATCGGCATGGCCATCCCAACCCCCATCCCGTAGGCGAAAAACAGCTTTGCCGCGGAAAAGCAGATATCCTCATGGCGAATCCCCAGAACCTGGCGGCCATAGTGATCAGCGACATATTCAAGGCTGGAATGCTTGTGGCGCACCCCTTTTGGCCCCCCGGTCGAACCGGATGTGTAAAGCCAGAATGCGGCATCATCAGGGGCCACGGGCACTGTTTCGAACTGCGGTTCGGACGTTTCAAGCATATCCGCAAGGCGCTGATATGACGTTGTTTTTCCGCCACCCACCTGCACGACGGTTTCAAGGTGAGGCAGTCGGGCGAACACCGGTTCAACCCGTTCGAGCACTTCGGCGGCAACGAACAGGACCTGCACGCGGCTGTCGGTCAGGATCAACGCGTAATCGTCTGCGCTCAGCAGCGTATTGAGGCAGACCGGGACGATCCCGGCCCTGAGAGCGCCCCAGAAAACGGCTGGAAAATCAACGGTGTCGGCCATCAACACGCCGATGTTCTGCCCGGATTGCAGCCCCAGCCCGGTCAGCATATTGGCCACGCGACACGTTGCGCCCGCCAACGCGCCGTAAGTCAGGGCGCGCTGTTCATCCACGAAAGCCAGCTTGTCGGCAAACCCTCTTGCGACATTGCGGTCCAGAAGATGATCAACCGCATTGAACGCCTCGGGTGTGGATCCCGGCGGCACCATGATCTCCCTTGATTCTTATTTACGTATTAAGGTACCTTTATGCGAAATAAGGTCCTGATGCAAACGGAGTTTATCATGCAGATCCTACATCCGGAAGGCTGGGCCGCCCCGGTCGGTTATTCAAACGGAATCAAGACGCCGCCCGGCGAAACCATCTTTGTCGCGGGCCAGGTCGGCTGGAACGCCAGCCAGGTTTTCGAAAGCGAAGCGCTGGTCGGGCAATTCGACCAGGCGCTTGAAAACGTGCTGGCGGTGCTGGCCAGCGGAGGCGCCGCAGCGCACCATATCTGCCGCATGACGGCTTACTGCTGTGACAAGGCGCAATACCTGCGCGACCGAAAACAGCTGGGCGCGGTCTGGAGACGGCACATGGGTGGACATTTTCCGGCGATGAGCATGATTTTCGTGTCCGATTTGCTGGACCACCCCGGATTGATCGAACTCGAGGCAACGGCCGTCATCCCGACTTGCGCGACCTGAACCGCTCAGAGCGGACGGATCGCCGGGCTGGGGTCCGCGGCCGCGGTTTGCTCGCCTTTTTGCGCGGGGATCCTGCCGTTGCGGCGTCGCCCGATCTGGCGCAGCATCGTGGAAATCGTGATTGCGCCGAAGGTCGCGCTGGAGATTTCGTCAATCTCGCGCGTGACCGCGAACAACGCCCATTCCGTGTCGGTCGCGCTGTCGGGATCCGCCAGTTTGCAATCCTCCGAAACGTCCTCGAACAGCTTGATGACGTCGAGCAATGTCGTGCGCCTTGCGTTGCCCGTAAAGCTGTATCCACCGCCAACCCCGCGACTTGACTGCACCAGCCCCGCACGCCCCAACGTGTGCATGACCTTCGCCAGGTGGTGCGAAGAAACGCGGAACTTTTCACCGATTTCAGACACCGGGACCTGACGTTCAGGGTCTGAAGCCAGTTCAATCAGCGCGAAGATCGCCAGACGGCTGGATTGTTGCACTCTTTTTTGTCCTTTCGGTTGGGCCCAAGGCGTGTCGGGGCCCTAGTCGTCGAGTTCTTTTTCAAGCTGGATATAGGGGCCGGCGACCATGCCCTCGCTGCGGAAAAAGGCCATGTGAAGCTGGTTTTGACGCGGCACCATGGTGCGCATGGTCCTGACACCCGCCAACCGGAATGCGTCACTGATCGTTTCAAACAAATGCTCGCCAATGCCCTGCTCACGCGCATCCGGGTCAACTGCAAACGCGAAAATCCAGCCGCAGGGTTCGGAGCCAAACTCCCACCCGCGCACCTCGCCGACGATATACCCAAGAGCCTGGGACTGCGCGGGGGTAGAGGCCGTCAAGAAAAACCGTTTCTCGACGTATCGCTGCGCATAGCGTTCATAAACGTCCTGCCAGTAATCAGGCTTTGCCTGCCCGGTCACGCGCCGATCAAGGCTGACGATCTGTTCCAGATCCGCCTCGGCCACGCGTCTGATGGCGATGTTTTCGCCGTCAATCATTTTGGGTGTGTGATCGGTCATGGCCATTATGCTGCTTGCTTACCCTGTTCTTCTTGATCTGCGGGTTTTGAACGGAATAGACCAGAAGTACTTTTTCTTGCAAGCTATCCCTGGTTTTCGGTTTCGCAATCTCCCGTAGACTGCAAATAGGTAAAATGGTACTTCTATGGTTAAATATCGGAACTTCGCGGGGAAATCAACCAAATGAAGCGTCTTGTCAGGATAGCGATCAACGGGGCCGAGCATCACGACGCCATTGCTGACAACATGTTACTGGTCGATTACCTGCGCGATGAGCATCACCTGACCGGCACCAAACAGGGCTGCGACGGGGGCGAGTGCGGGGCCTGCACGGTCCTCGTGAACGGCGTCCCGCGACTGGCCTGTATCACACTTGCCGTCAGTTGCGATGGCGCCTCCGTTGAAACGATCGAAGGATTGGCGAAAAACGGCCGCATGTCGGCAGTGCAGCGGGCGTTCCATGAAAACCTCGGCACCCAGTGCGGGTTCTGCACGCCCGGTATGATCATGGCCTCCGAAAGCCTTCTGCGCGACCATCCCGACCCGACCGAGCGCCAGATCCGGGAGGCGCTCGGCGGCAATCTCTGCCGGTGCACGGGATACACCAAGATCATCAAATCGGTGCAGGTCGCCGCCAAGGTGGTTTCATGAGCGACCGCGCGAGGCACGGGATCGTCGGCCAGCCTGCGCCGCTGATCGACGGGATTGAAAAAGTTACGGGCAAAGCCGTTTACACCGCCGATCTGGACAGCGCGGACTGCCTGACCGGCCTGATCCTGCGCGCGCCGGTCAGCCACGGGCGGATCGTGAAGATCGACACCACGCGCGCGAGGGCGCTTGACGGTGTCGTGGCAATTGTCACCGGTGCGGACTGCGATCAGCCGTTCGGCGTCATTCCCATTGCGATGAACGAATACCCGCTGGCACGCGACAAGGTTCGCTATCGCGGCGAGCCGATCGCAGCCCTGGCCGCAAGCAGCGCCGCAATCGCCCGCAAGGCGCTGGATCTGATCGAGGTGACGATTGATCCCCTGCCCGCGCATTATACGCTGAAAGAGGCCCGCGCGCCTGAGGCAAACCTGATCCATGACGACAAACCCGGCAACCTTGAGCGCGAGGTTCACCACAGCTTTGGCGATGTCGCCGCCGGTTTTGACGCCGCCGACCTGATCGAGGAGGAGGTTTTTTTCTGCGCCGAGGTCAATCACGCCCAGATGGAACCCCACGCGGCATTCGCGGATTACGACCCGGAGCGTGACCGCCTGACCTTCCACTCTGTCAGCCAGGTGCCGTTTTACGTTCACCTGACGCTGGCGCGCTGCCTTGAAATGGATGCCTCGCGCATCCGCATCATCAAACCATTCGTTGGCGGCGGGTTCGGCTCGCGCACGGAAACCCTGAATTTCGAGATCATCTGCGCGCTGCTGGCACGCGCCGCCGGGGGCAAGGTCATGCTCAGGCTCACGCGTGAGGAAACATTCGTCACCCATCGGGGCCGACCCGCAACCGAAGTCCGGGTCAGGATCGGCCTGACCCGCGCCGGGCGCATAACGGCCGTGGAATGCGAAGCCGCGATGAGCGGGGGCGCCTATGCGGGGTATGGGCTGGTCACGATCCTTTATGCGGGGGCGCTGCTGCATGGTATTTACGAGATTGAGAACGTCAAATACGACGGGTACAGGGTCTACACGAACGAACCTCCCTGCGGGGCGATGCGGGGACACGGCACGGTGGACGTGCGCCATGCGTTTGAATGCCTGCTCGACCGGATGGCGCAAAAACTGGGGCTTGATCCGTTCGCGGTCCGACAGGCCAACCTGCTGACCGCCCCCATGTATACGGCGAACGGATTGATGGTAAACTCCTACGGGTTGGGGGAGTGTCTTGAAAAGGTCAAAGCCGCCAGCGGATGGGACGAGCGCAAGGGCCGGCTGAAACCCGGCCACGGTCTGGGGCTGGCCTGTTCGCATTATGTCTCGGGTGCGGCCAAGCCTGTCCACTGGACAGGCGAACCCCACGCGGTCGTGTCCATGAAGCTTGATTTTGACGGCGGGATCACGGTTTTCACCGGGGCGTCTGACATCGGCCAGGGGTCCAGCACCGTTGTCGCACTGGCCGCGGCCGAGGTTTTGGGGATCGGGCTTTCGCGTGTTTCGGTCGTTGCCAATGACAGCGCGATCACGCCCAAGGACAACGGCTCATATTCCAGCCGCGTGACCTTCATGGTCGGCAACGCCGCGATCGAAGCGGCCCGCGCGATGCGCCAGAAGCTGGTCGCGGCAGCGGCCCAGACACTCAACGCCAATCCCGAAGACATCGAATGCGAGGAAGAGAGCTTTTTCGTCAGGGGCAGTTCCCAGTCCGCGCTGCCGTTTCAGAACGTCGCCATCGCGGCCCTTGCCGCGGAGGGCACGATCAACGTCAAAGGCACGTTTTCCACCCCGCTCAAAGCACAGGGCGGCAAGCATCGCGGCGGGGCGGTCGGCTCGACCATGGGGTTCAGCTATGGCGCGCAGGTGGTTGAAATCGCGCTTGACGAGGGCACCGGGCAAATCGAGGTTCTGGATGTCTGGGTCGCGCTTGATTGCGGGTTTGCCATCAACCCCCTGGCGGTCGAAGGGCAGATCGAAGGCTCTGTCTGGATGGGGCTGGGACAAGGTCTGTGCGAAGAAACCCGCTATATCAATGGCTTGCCCGCCCATGCCAATTTCCTCGATTACCGGTTTCCGTCCATTGCGGATGCCCCAAATATCCATGTGGACATCGTTGAAAGCATTGATCCTCTCGGTCCTTTCGGCGCCAAGGAAGCGGGCGAAGGGGCCTTGTCGGGGTTTCCTCCGGCGCTGGCAAATGCAGTATCTGATGCCGCCGGTCTCATGTTGAACGAATTGCCCCTTTCACCGGACCGCGTGATCGACGCACTGGTCAAAAAGCGCCGCGCCGACAGAAGGAGCGCGGCGAAATGACGACACCCCTGCCCGATTTCAAGCGGCTCCAACCCCAAACCGTCGCCGAGGCGGTCACCGCGTTGCGGTCCAACGCCGACGCGCGCCTTTGCGCCGGAGGAACCGATCTGATCGTCAACATGCGCCATGGTCTGGTTGACACCGGAACGCTTGTCGATCTTGGCGGCATTGCCGATCTCAAGACCATCCGAAAGGACGGAACCGGGCTGCGGATCGGGGCGGGCGTGAGTTTGCGCACATTGCGCGACGACCCGCGCCTTGTCCCTTATGGTGCCGTGCCCATGGCCGCCGCCGCCATTGCCGGGCGAACCCATCAAAACGTCGCGACACTGGGGGGAAACCTGTGTCTGGACACGCGATGCATTTACTATAATCAAAGCCAGTGGTGGCGCCAGTCGAACGACTTTTGCCTTAAATATCAAGGTACTATATGTCATGTCGCCCCAAAGGGCGATCGGTGCCGCGCGGCCTATAGCGGCGATCTTGCACCCGCCCTGATGGTCAACGATGCCAAGGTCGAAATTACCGGACCCGCCGGGACGCGGCACCTGAATCTCGGGGATTTCTTCCATGAGGACGGCGCGGCCTTCCTGGCGCTGGAGCGTGATGAGATACTGGTCGCGATACACCTGCCCGCGCCGTGGGTTTCGTCGGTTTATGGCAAGATCAGGGTGCGCAGCGCCATTGAATTCCCACTGGCGGGCGTGGCGGTCGCGGCGCGGAAATCTGTGGGCGGGCATGATTTTTCCTTTGCGCTGACCGGCACCAATTCAGCGCCTATCCTGTCGGAAATGCCCGGGCCACTGGCGCCGGACGACGACCAGACAGCCTATTTCGAGGCGATGGAGAAACTGGTCAAGAAAACCGCGACACCTCAACGCACGACCACGATCCAGCCCCATTACCGCAGGCTTGCGATCGCATCGCTGGCCAAACGTCTGGCGGAAAACCTTGTGTCGGGTGCAACGTGACCGGCCCTCCGGGCAAGGACTGGATGACGGCGACGGGGCTGCATATCGACGTTCGCGGGCTTGAACCGCCTCAGCCCATGGTGGGCATTCTCGCGCGGTTGCAAGATGCGGGTGCGGATGGTCCGGTCACTGTTCATCTGGACCGCGATCCGATCTATCTTTACCCTGAACTTGTGGAACTCGGCTGGCATGCCGAACGCCTCTCAGGTGAAAATGACGAGGTCGTCCTGATGTTGAGCAAGGCCCGATAATGCAAAGCGCGTCTTTTCTTGGCGGTGCGTCCGGTCGGCTGCTGCCTGCCTCGATCCCGTTCCGGTTTTTTCTGGCGGCGGCCTTTTTCCACGTCGCGGCCTGGGTGATGCTGTTGATGGGGGCAGATGAGGTCGCGGCCTATGAGGGCGGTGTCGGTTCCCTTCTGGGGTCGATCCACCTTTTGACCCTTGGTGTGCTGGCCATGAGCGTGATGGGGGCGAGTTTTCAGCTCCTGCCCGTGGTCACGCGCCGCGCTCTTGGCCGGGTATGGCCCGCGCGGCTTTGCTTTTGGCTGATGATCACCGGCGTTGCGCTTCTGAGCCTTGGGTTGAGCGCGCCGGACATCGCGGCGATGGAATTTGGCGCGGCGCTTGTGCTGGCGGGCTTTGCGGTGTTTGCGGTCCTGACCGCGGACAACCTGATCCGGGCGCGCGGGCTTGCCAATGTCGCCGCGCACGGGTGGGGGGCGCTGGTATCGCTTGTGGGGCTGATGGCGCTGGCGGCCGCCCTGATTGCCGATTTTCGCGTGGGTTTCCTGGCGGATCATCAGGGCATTGCGCGGCTTCACATGATCGTGGCGGTCTTTGGGTTCATGGGCCTTTTCGTGGTTGGGTTCAGCCAGATTCTGATCCCGATGTTTGCCTTGTCCCGCGCGCTGCCGCGCGGGTTGGGCTGGGTGCATCTGGGTCTGGCGCTTGGTGCGCTGGCGATGTTCGTTATCGGAGAATTCCGGCACGTTCAGTCCATGGTCATTCTTGGCGCCGCCGGGGCGTTGCTTGGCGGCGTGGTTTATGTCTGGCTGATGATGGCGGCGCTGAAATCTGCGATGCGCAAACGACTGGGGCTGTCGTTCGTCTTGATAAGATGGTCCTGGGTCATGGTTCTGACAGGACTTTTGATCGGTCTTGCCCTGACGCTTGGGGTCGACATTCCCAACGGTGGCGCGTTGTTCGGGTTCGTCATTCTGGGGGGGTGGCTGTTGACCTTCCTCACCGGAATTCTTCAGCGTATCATGCCGTTTCTGGCGTCGATGCATGGTGCTGACAGGAGTGGCAAACCTCTGCTCTTGTCAGATCTCACGGCGCAGACCCCGCTAAGGGTCCATGCGGTCTGCCACCTTTCCGCGCTTGGTCTCATTTCGCTTGGGATCGTGGCGAACCGGGGCGCGATTGTCGCGACAGGCGCGGGCGTCGGCCTTGTCGGGGCGATCGCATTTGCGGTGTTTGCGGTCCTCGTGGTGGTTCGGCTGCGGTAACTCTGGGCTTGCTGTCGGTGTAATTACGTATTATGGTACCGAATTAAGTATTATACGTTTCAAGGAACCGGATCATGGATTTTTCCCGCCGCACTCCGCAGATGCTGCACGAGGATCACCGCGCCACGATCGAAGTGATCGAGCGGCTTGAAACCATGATCGCCAAGGCAAGACGCGGGATCCCTCAGACCAGCGATCCCTCGGTCAGACAGGCCCTTTCAATGACAGCCGGTGCGATCGAGGAGGAAATCTCGACCCATTTCGCGTTTGAAGAGACCGAGCTCTTCACCCGCCTTGAGGACGCCGGAGACGTGGGCATCGGCGCGCACCTGCGCGATGAACACAACGCGATTCTGCCCCTTGGCCAACAGGTTGCCGCGCATTCCCGCGATGCGATCGCGAACGGGTTCACCGACCAAAGCTGGAACACGTTCCGCAGCGCCGGTGCCGAGTTGATCGAACGCATGTTCGCCCATATCCAGAAAGAGGAAATGGCCCTGCTGCCGTTGCTGGACGATCTGCTTGATCCGGAAACCGATATGGAATTGTCGACGAACTATGCCGACAGCCACTGAACCAGCCGAGGGCACGATGACCGCACAGACCCCACCCCAGACGATCCGGCCCCTGGCGGACGAGGATCTTGAAGCCGTCATTGCACTTGACCGCGAAACGGCGGGCCGGTCCCGACGCGGCTTTTTTGAAAAACGTCTGAGTGCGGCTCTGAAACGCCCTCGGGATTATGTTTATGTGGGGCTGCATCAGGGGGGACATCTGACCGGTTTTGCGATGGCGCGGCTGATAAACGGCGCGTTCGGAAAACCCGGCGCGGGGGCTGCGCTGGATGCGGTTGGCGTTTCGAGCGCCGCGCAGGGCAAGGGGGCCGGGCAAAAAATGCTGACCGCCGTCCGGGAAATCCTGGTTCACAAGGGCGTCAGCGAATTTGAAACACAGGTCGACTGGTCGGATCGGGCGTTGCTCGGCTTCCTTGGGCATCACGGGTTCACGCTGGCCCCGCGGATCATCCTCAGCCGCGCGACCGACCCGTTCGTGGAACCGTCGGAGGAACCCGAGACCAGCGAATTCGTCGATGAGAACGATTATTCCTCGCCCAAGGGGGATGACTTCACCGCCCTGTCGCGCGACCGCGTGCCGGTACGGTCGATGGCCCGGTCAGATCTTGACGCAATCATTCGAATCGACCGCAAACTTTCGGGCATCGATCGCGGCAGTTATTTCGCGCTCAAGCAGGAGGAGGTGCTGCATCAATCCGGTGTCCGTCTGTCGCTGGTCGCGGAACTTGACGGGTTGCCGGTTGGCTTCATCATGGCACGTGTCGACTTTGGCGAGTTCGGACATGCCGAGGCCGAGGCCGTGATGGACACGTTCGGCGTTGATCCCGGTTTTCAGGGGCATGGCGTGGGCAAGGCCCTGATGTCCCAGCTGATCGCCAATCTTTCCTCGTTGCGCGTGGACAGCGTGCGCACCGAAGTCGCCTGGGACGACGTCAGCCTGATCGCGTTCTTCAGCCTCTCGGGGTTCCGGCCGACACAGCGGATATCGCTGACCTGCGCATTGTAAGCAACGGCCATTTTCGTTGAGCCTTT
>CAYXNM010000070.1:0-14402 GCA_964466385.1 uncultured Rhodobacter sp.
CCGGGCCGGGGCACTTTATCCCGGCAAAGTTCGAACGAACTCAATTGGATGCGTGACATCGGCGAAAGCGCCAGCCCTCCGGGACGGGCAGGCGCTGGGCCGGGGCGCTTTCAGCGCCTGTTAACCGGCCCGGTGCAAATCTCAACGCGCGTCGATCAGGCGCGCCTTTTCTGTGATTGTTTCATATATCGGTGGTTTTATCCGCTAGCGGCATTATTGTTTCCACACACGAAACAATCAGGCCGCAAACAGGCCTGCTCCGCGGTGATGGTTGCAATGGGCCTCTACCCGTTTTGGGCAAGAACCGACCCGGCAAGATAAAGCGACCCGCAAATCAGGATGCGCGCGTTCGGGTCTTTCGCGCCGACCGTCTTTACCGCCGACAGAACATCGGGCGCTTCAGATGCGTCCATCCCGGCGGTCCGTGCGGCAGCAACGGTTTCGTGCGCCTCCAGCGTCGCGGTTTCACCGGGAATGCCGACCCCCTGAAAACTGACCGCCATCCCGGCCAATGGTTTCAGATAGCCATCGATATCCTTGGTGTTGAGCATGCCGCAAATGATGTGCAGAGGCCGCTTTCCAAGCCGTGAGATCGCAGCCGACAGAGCCTGGCCACAAGCCGCGTTATGCCCTCCATCCAGCCAGATTTCAGCATTGGGGGCCGCGTCGACCAGGGGGCCGCGTTTGAGTTTTTGCATACGTGCCGGCCATTCAGCCTGTGTGACCGCCGCCTGACAGGCGTCATTGTCAAACCCGAAATGTCTGAGAACCGCAATGGCGGCCCCTGCGTTCTGGATCTGATGCGCGCCAAACAGGTTGGGCAGGGGCAAATCCAGCAAACCCGTTTCATCCTGATAGACCATGCGTCCATGTTCCTCGGCCACGTGCCAGTGCTGACCATGAACGAAAAGCGGAACCGCCAGTTCGCGGGCCTTGTCCTCGATCACGTCAAGGGCTTCGTCAGGTTGAGGTCCAACGACACAGGGCGCGCGCCATTTCAGAATGCCCGCCTTTTCCGCGGCAATACTCTTCAGCGAGTTCCCAAGGAACTGGGGGTGGTCAAAACTGATCGGCGTGATCACGGTCATTGCCGGATGGGCGATCACGTTGGTGGTGTCAAGTCGCCCGCCAAGACCGACCTCCACCAAACTGAAATCCGCCGGTTTTCGTGAAAACGCCAGAAAGGCGGCGCAGGTTGTTATCTCAAAAAAGGTGATCGCCGCCCCGTCATTCGCGGCCTCGCATTCCGCCAGAATATCGGACAGGTCGCGTTCGGAAATCAGGTCACCGGCAACGCGGATACGTTCGTGAAAGCGGACCAGATGAGGCGATGTATAGGCGTGAACCGTCCTGCCCGCCGCGCCCAGCCCTGCGCGCAGCATGGCTTGTGTGGACCCCTTGCCGTTGGTTCCCGCGATATGAATGACCGGCGGCAGGGCGGCCTCTGGATGGCCCAGCACGGCCAGCAGGTTTTCAACCCGCTCAAGCGTCAGATCGATCAGCTTTGGATGGAGCGACATCAACCGTTCAAGGATAATGTCCGAATGCACCGCGCTCAACCCGGCTTGTCCCCGGTTTCGGCCTTGTCCGGCTCCCTGTTCGCCTTGGGCTTTTTCTTTTTTGGTTTTGTTTTTTCCGGTTTGGGCAGATCGCCCTTGATGGCGGGAGGCTGCCGCATCAGCATTCTGGTGATGGTGATCAGTTCTTCGCGAATATTCTTACGCGCGACCACACGGTCGAGCATTCCGTGGTCCAACAGGTATTCCGCACGCTGAAACCCTTCGGGCAGTTTTTCACGGATGGTCTGTTCTATGACCCGTGCGCCGGCAAATCCGATCAGGGCGTTCGGTTCAGCGATGTGAACGTCGCCAAGCATGGCAAAGCTTGCCGTAACCCCCCCTGTCGTCGGATGCGTCAGCACGACAATGAATGGCAGTCCCGCCTCTTTGAGCATCTGAAGGGCAACGGTCGTGCGTGGCATTTGCATGAGCGACAGGATGCCTTCCTGCATGCGCGCACCCCCGGCGGCCGAGAAGATCACGAACGGGCATTTCCTTTCGACGGCCAGATTGACCCCGGTCACGATGGCGTTCCCGACGGCCACGCCCATGGAACCGCCCATGAATTTGAAATTCTGACCCGCCACAACCATGCGCGCGCGTCCCACGTCACCTTCGGCCAGCAGCATCGCCTCTTCCTCGCCGGTGGTCTTTTGGGCTTGTTTCATCCGGTCGGGATATTTTTTCTGATCGCGAAAGCCCAGCGGATCGGGGATGGCCTTTGGCACCTCGACATCCGTGAACAGGCCCCCGTCAAACAGGTGGTGAAACCTCTCGCGCGGGGTGATGTGCATATGATGATCGCAATTGGGGCAGACATTTTGCGCATCCGTCAGTTCGCGATGGAAAAGCATCGTCCCGCATTCGTCGCATTTTGACCACAGGTTGTCCGGCGTCTCGCGGCGTGAAAAGATCGAATTGATCCTTGGCCGGACATAGTTGGAAATCCAGTTCATGAGTGCAAAAGCTCCCGCTCGCGTTGGTCCGGCGTTAAATAGGTCCGAGGCCGCGCGAATGCAATCGTCACGTACTCCGCCTGCGCATGATAATCAGATAGCCGCCATAGAGCAAAGCCAATGTCATGAAGTCGGTGATCAGCATCGATCTGACGCTGTCGCTGTCCGCAAGACCGAAGGGCGTGACAAACAGCGCAAGTCCCGTGATCGTTCCCGACGTCGACAGAACCAGAATGGCCAGAACATTATTGGTGAAATGGAGCGCCATCGCCGCCCCCAAATTGCCCGTTCGCGCCGTAAGATCGGCAGCGATCAGGCCGACCATGAACGTATCCAGCACCACCAGCCAGGTATTCGCGCCCATTCGCGCGCCGTCAAAATGGGCCAGCCCAAAGAGCAGCGACGGCAGCACCCACCAAACCCACCGCGAACGGAACCGGGCGGCCAGCTGTTGTTGCAAATAACCGCGAAAAACCAGCTCCTCGGCACTGATCTGGGCAAAAACCGCCAGCAAAGACAACGGGAGCCACGACAACCACACAAAAACCGTCAGGTGGGGAACAGGTGGGGACGCCAGGAATGAAAGGGCAAAAAGCAGGCCGAATATTCCGGAAAGAACCGCGGTGGTAACCATGAAATGCCGCAGGAACACACGAAATTCGGGGCCGATCAGGCTCTTTGGTCCGCGTTTGTGGAAAAGTCGCGCTGCGATGACGACGCCAAGGGTCATCCCCAGAAAGGAAAGCAGCATCAGGATGGTTTCCCCTGGCGTTCCGCGCCCCGAAAGCGTTGCTTCCGGGTAGAACCCCATCCGGTGAAGCCCGATCAGATATCCGATCACCGCCCCCAAATAAAGGATGGCGATGGTGATCAGGCCTGCCAGCATCCTCCAGATCCGGGGCCGGATCGTTGCGGGTGCGATATAGGCCTCAAAGGCCGGGTTCAGGGTGGGCAGCATTGGCGATTCTCTGGAATTGGAGACACCTTTGCCTATCCAAATCGCTCCAGTTTCGCAATCCGGTCACTTGTGCATTTCACACGTGTCGCCTATTGCGTAAGGAACAGGTTTCGACTTCTGAAGGGCACTGAAAATGACCAAGCGCATCGACAAATCCAGACTTCCCAGCCGTTATGTGACCGAAGGTCCGGCGCGCGCGCCGCACCGCTCATACCTCTACGCCATGGGGATTTCCGAGGAGGAGATTCATCAGCCCCTCGTCGGTGTCGCCACCTGCTGGAACGAGGCAGCGCCCTGCAACATCTCGCTCAACCGTCAGGCGCAGGCCGTCAAGATGGGGGTCAAGGAAGCGCGCGGCACGCCGCGGGAATTCACCACGATCACCGTAACCGACGGGATCGCCATGGGCCACGAGGGCATGCGGTCATCATTGGTGTCCCGCGAAGCCATTGCCGACACGGTCGAACTGACCATGCGCGGACACGCCTATGACGCGATTGTCGGTCTGGCGGGATGCGACAAATCGCTGCCCGGAATGATGATGGTCATGGTGCGCCTGAACACGCCGTCGGTTTTCATCTATGGCGGCTCGATCCTGCCGGGGCGCTACAAGGACCGCGACATCACCGTTCAGGACTTGTTCGAGGCCGTGGGCCAGAATCAGGCCGGCAACCTGTCGGAAGCGGAACTGAAAGTGATGGAGGCGATTGCCTGTCCGTCTTCGGGTGCGTGTGGCGGCCAGTTCACGGCCAACACCATGGCCTGCGTGTCCGAAGCGATCGGACTGGCGCTGTTAAACTCCTCGGGCATGCCAGCGCCTTACGAAAGCCGCGACCAATATGGCGTCGCGTCGGGGCAAGCTGTCATGAACCTTTTGGAAAAGAACATCCGCGCGCGCGATATCGTCACGCGCGAAGCCCTGATCAACGCGGCCCGTGTCGTGGCGGCGACCGGAGGGTCCACCAATGCCGGTCTGCACCTGCCCGCGATTGCCCACGAAGGCGGGATTGATTTCGATCTGGATGATGTTTGTGACATTTTCCGCGAAACGCCCTATTTCGTCGATCTGAAACCTGGCGGAAATTATGTCGCCAAGGATCTTTACGAAGCAGGCGGTGTTCCGGTCGTCCTGAAAGAATTGCGCCGCGCGGGCCTGATGCATGAAGATTGCATGACCGCCAGCGGTAATTCCATGGGCGAGGAACTGGACAAGATCACGCGCGAGGCGGACGGACGTGTCATCTATCCCGTGGACAAACCGCTGAGCACAACAGGCGGTGTCGTCGGTCTGAAAGGCAACCTTTCGCCCGAAGGCGCGATCGTGAAAATCGCCGGGATGTCCGAAGATCAGCTGGCCTTCACCGGCCCCGCGCGGGTTTTTGAATGCGAAGAAGACGCTTTTGAAGCCGTGCAGAACCGCACTTACAAGGAAGGCGAGGTTCTGGTCATTCGCAACGAAGGCCCCTCGGGCGGTCCCGGTATGCGCGAAATGCTGGCGACCACGGCGGCCTTGTCGGGGCAGGGCATGGGTAAAAAGGTTGCGCTCATCACAGATGGCCGGTTTTCCGGGGCAACCCGTGGTTTCTGTGTCGGCCATGTTGGCCCCGAAGCCGCCGCAGGTGGCCCGATTGCGCTGCTGCGTGACGGCGACAAAATCACGCTGGACGCGAAAAAGGGCGAAATCACGGTCGATCTGACCGACGAGGAGCTGGCCGAGCGCCGACACGGCTGGAACGGCCCGCGCGAAACGATTTACGCAACCGGTGCCTTGTGGAAATATGCCCAACAAGTCGGCCCGACCAACATGGGCGCGGTCACGCATCCCGGCGGCAAGAAGGAAAAGCATGTCTACATGGATATTTGACCGCAATTCGGTCAAAACCATTATCGGATTGTCGTTGCTGACGGCGCTTGTGGCCTGTGGCAGCTCACGCTTCACGCCGCGCGCGTCCCATCCCGACACGAAATCCACGATATCGGTCGCCAGCCGGAACGTCGTGATCGAAGGGCCGTCGGGGTTTTGCGTGGACCGCGAGACCTCGCAGGTCGGGGGCGAGACCGCTTTCGTCCTGTTGGGAAACTGTTCGGTCATTTCTCCGCGTTCGCGGGCGCCCGATCCGGACGTCAAGGCATTGTTGACCGCCTCGATCGCCGGACCGCGGCCGGGCGTGGGAACGATCGCGGATTCGGTGGAAACACTGGACAGGTTCTTCCGCTCGGACTCCGGTCGGACGGCTCTTAGCCGGGACAGTGACCCGGCATCGGTCGACGTGCTGGAAACCTTTCAGAAAGATAATTCCTTTTTCCTGCGCGCAAGCGACACCAGCGAAAGCATCGTGCCGGGCGCCTCGCAGGATTACTGGCGGACGTATTTCGACCTGAACGGTCAGATCGTTGCGCTTTCGGTCATCGGATTTGATTCCGATCCGATTGCACCTGAAACAGGGCTGCAGACGTTGCAGGAGTTTTCGGACCTCATCCGCGCGAACAACGGCGGAGAACCCACCCAGCCGGTCACGACAGTCGCCGCGGTTCAGCCCGTCGCACCAAAGAAAACCTCGAACCGGACGTTCTGGACACTGGGGTTGCTGCGCCGGATACTGAATTAGAAAGAATTCCGTGCAACGATTGGCAACTATGCTAATAACCGTCGCAACGGCAGGAAAACACTCAACATGCGCAACCGGGCCCCCCGCATTCTCGAAAACCTTCTGGAAAGACGCGCTGTACGTCGATGGGATCGGCTGATCGAAGCGACACGCACCGCAGGCCCGGCCCGGCTGCGTCGCCTGAAGCGCTTTGCCGATACCATCGCTCCGCGTGTCAACGCAATCGACACAATCACGCGCGAGCGCCTTTCGTCCGCGAAAAACGGCAATGCATTCAAGGGTCTTCCGGTCACCACGGATTGGGCGGACCACCCCGATATCTGGGATCGGGCCATGCTGCGCGGGGGCCTGATCGCAAGGAAGTCCCCCACAAGACTTGATGACCGTGTGGCGGTCTTTCACGACTGCAAGACACCCAGCCTGACCGTTCGGCAAGTGCAGGAACCGTACGCCGACGGGCAATCGCGCCGGGGGCTTCAATTTGACATCTATGACTTTGACGGCAGTTTCCTTTCCGTGGTCATACAGGCGGCGGACGGCATGGTTTCGGGGCTTTCGAACAATCACGTTCTGCGCGTAACCGCGAATATCTCGTCAGAGCGGCACATTCACGCAAACCTCCGGCTGAACCTGAAACACGGGCCGAATACGGAACAGATCGAAAAGGCGCTGGATGTCTCCGGACGCGTGGCAAAGGCCGAATTCGACCTTGCCTACCTGACCTTCAACGAAACGCGGATCGGACAAATCTGGTTTGATCTCTTTCTCGACAGCGACCCGATGAACATGATCAGGATCCATTCCCTGACCCTGTCGCGGCACACGCGCGCGGATATCTGAGGGGTTTCATGGGAAAATTGGATCTGGAGCGCACAAAGATCGCGGCCGGGGTATACACCGGCACGCTGACATCGTCTGCCCCGCTCAAAGGGCTGCCTGTCCTGACCTTGCATCTGCTGGACCGGCAATTGGGCGATCCGGTCGTCATGCGCGTTGCAGGCAGGAAGAATACGTGGACCGTGACGGCACCTGTCCCGGCCGAGGCCATCAACGAGGGCTTGCAGACATTCATTATTCGCGACGCAGGGTCCGGCGCGACACTTGACAGTTTTGCGATGATCACCGGCACGCCGCTGGAAGACGATCTGAGGGCCGAACTGGCGTTCCTGCGGGCGGAAATGGAGCTGTTGAAAACAGCGTTCCGCCACCATTTCGCGAAAAAGATGACCTGACGCCGCGTTTCACGTGACAAGCGGCCGAGAATCTCCGATCTTGCGCTTTCACAACCACGATACGAGAAACGCCATGGCCCATCCCCGATACCCCCACCTTCTGGAACCGCTCGACCTTGGCTTTACCACGTTGCGCAACCGGGTTCTGATGGGCTCGATGCACACGGGTCTCGAAGAAATCGGCGACTGGGACCGCATCGCCGGCTATTACGGCGAGCGCGCAAAAGGAGAGGCAGCGCTGATCGTGACCGGCGGTATGGCCCCCAACGCCGAAGGGGGTGTGTTTGCGGGTGCCGCGGGTCTTTTCACCGACAAGGACGTCGAAAATCACAGTCTCGTCACCAGGCGCGTGCACGAGGAAGGCGGCAAGATCGCCATGCAGATCCTGCACGCGGGCCGCTATGCCTATAACCCCGACTGCGTGGCCCCCTCGCCCGTCAAGTCCCCGATTTCGCCCTTTCCGCCGCACGAACTTGACGAAGACGGCATCCAGAAACAGATCGGGGATTTTGCCACCGCCGCCCGACGCGCGCAAGAGGCCGGGTATGACGGGATCGAGGTGATGGGGTCCGAAGGGTATTTCCTCAACCAGTTCATCGTGACCCATACCAACAAACGGACCGACGATTGGGGCGGGTCTTATGAAAACCGCATCCGTCTGCCGATCGAGGTGGTGCGCCGTTGCCGCGAGGCCGTCGGCCCGGATTTCATCCTCATCTATCGCCTTTCAATGATCGACCTCGTGCCGAACGGGTCGACATTTGACGAGGTCATCCAATTGGCCAGAGAAATCGAAAAGGCCGGGGCGACGATCATCAATTCCGGCATCGGCTGGCACGAGGCACGCATCCCCACGATCGCAACATCCGTCCCGCGCCGGGCATTCACATGGGTCACCAAAAAGCTGATGGGGCAGGTTTCGATCCCGGTCATCGCCTCCAACCGGATCAACACGCCGCAATCAGGTGAAACCGTTCTGGCGGACGGATGTGCCGACATGATCTCGATGGCGCGACCATTTCTGGCGGACGCTGATTTCGTTGCCAAGGCGCGCACGGGGCGCGAAGCGCTGATTACGCCCTGCATCGCATGCAATCAGGCCTGTCTGGATCACACGTTTTCGGGAAAAACGTCGTCCTGTCTGGTCAATCCACGGGCTTGTGCCGAATCCGAATTGGCCTATGAAAAGACGAGCCGCCCGAAATCCGTCGCCGTCGTCGGGGCGGGACCGGCGGGGCTGGCAACCGCGCTGGTCGCAGCAGAGCGCGGCCATCAGGTAACCGTTTTTGATCAGGCGGGCGATATCGGCGGGCAGCTCAACATGGCAAAGGTGGTTCCGGGGAAAGAGGAATTTCACGGGCTTATCGAATATTACCGTGCGGCAATTGCCGATCTTGGGATCACCCTCAGACTTGCGACCAGGGCAACGGCCGAAATGCTGACCGACTTTGATGAAACGGTCATCGCGACGGGTGTATCTCCACGTGATCCGGCGATTGAAGGGCAGGACGGGCCTAATGTTCTGAACTACATTGATGTCCTGCGCGACAATGCCCCGGTGGGCAAGCGTGTTGCGATCATCGGCGCGGGCGGCATCGGGTTTGATGTCGCCGAATTCCTGACGCATCAGGGCCAAAGCCCGACAGAAAACCTGGCGCTTTGGCAACACGAATGGGGGGTTGGCGATCCGTCGCGCACGCGCGGGGGTCTTGCCCCGTCCGGGCCGCAACCCGAGGGTGCGGCGCGCGCGGTGACATTGCTGCAACGCAAGCAGCAGAAACTTGGGAAAGGGTTGGGCAAAACGACGGGCTGGATTCACCGTGCATCGCTTAAGATGAAGGGCGTCAAAAACGTGGCAGGCGTCAATTACGAGCGGATTGATGACAAGGGTCTGCACGTCACATTCGGTGAAGCGCGGGAAAAACCCACGTTGATCGAGGTCGACACGATCGTTCTTTGCGCCGGGCAATTGCCCAACCGCGGATTGGCGGATGCGCTGATCGCGATGGGAAGAACGCCGCACATCATCGGCGGGGCGGACGTTGCCGCCGAACTCGATGCCAAACGCGCCATCAACCAGGGCGCCCGGCTGGCCGCAACGCTTTAAGCGTCGTCGGACCACCCTTCGTCACGATGCGTCCCGTCGCAGAACGGTTTGTTCTTTGACAGCCCGCAGCGGCAAAGGACGTATTTCTCCGAACTCGCAAAATCGCTGGAATGGTGCCCATCCAGCGGGATGCCGGTAACTTTGTAAGGTCCGTCTTTCTCAATGCTGATACCGGTTTCCCCCGACGTCAGATGCTGAGGGTCCGAAGCCTTCAGACTGTAGCGCAACGCGCCCGAAGGGCAGGCGCGCACCACGTCCATGATGGCCTCGGGTGTTCCCTTGTCCGGCTGAATCCACGGGCGCTGATCGGGGTCGAAAACCGCCTCCAGCCGTTTGCCGCATTCCGCCGCGTGCGAGCACAAGAGCCGCGTGTAATGAACCGTTATTTCGGTTCCTTCGTAAGATCGTACCTTGTCGCGCGCGGCATTATCCTGACCCGAACCGTCAAAATCCGTGCGCTTGTGGCTGCCGTCGCAAAAAGGTTTGTTCGCACTTTGGCCGCACCGGCACAGCGCCATGACCGGCCTGACTTCGTATTCGGTTTCGTCGGCCAGTTTCAGGCTCGGAACATTTGCCGCGCGAATAAACGCGTTTTCGCGCACGGCGATGTTTGGTGTTTCGTCATCGGTCATCGGGGGCCTCATTCAGCTGCGGGTCTGAAGCCGCATCCTAGTGGATTGTGCCCGACAATTGAAACCCTCGGTTTTTGGCGGCGATCATCAGCGGCGACTGGGCAAGAGATTGCCTTGCGCTTACAGCAGACGCCCACAAGCGCAAACGTTTGGGGATCCGAATTCGGGTTCTTACGTCGCCGACAATCCACCACCGTCGCGACAATCCGATGGCTGCCCGTTACGCGGCGCACTCCATTTGTCCCGGAGCGCTGTTTTTGTTGCGAAAACCGGTTTCCACTTTCCCGATTGCGCGCTACTTGGTGCGTCCGGGTTGTTTACCGTCCGCCAAGCTTCCATATTGGCCTCATTAGCGGAGTTGAAAATGTCTCAATCAAACGACTTTCCCGGCTGGCATGGCACCACGATCATCGGCGTGCAAAAGGACGGCAAGGTGGCCATTGTCGGTGACGGGCAGGTCAGCCTCGGGCAGACCGTCATCAAGGGGTCGGCACGTAAGGTTCGGCGCATTTCTCCCGGTGGGTTTGATGTCGTTTGCGGGTTTGCCGGATCTACTGCCGACGCGTTCACCCTGCTGGAAAGACTCGAAACCAAGCTGGAGGCAGCACCCGGCCAGTTGGCCCGCGCCAGTGTGGAACTGGCCAAGGACTGGCGCATGGACAAATACCTGCGCAACCTCGAAGCGATGCTGATCGTGACCGATGGAAAGGATCTGTTCGTCATCACCGGGGCGGGCGATGTTCTGGAACCTGAACACGGCGTCGCGGCGATCGGTTCCGGCGGCAACTTTGCCCTGGCAGCCGCCCGCGCCATGTCCGACAGTGAAAAATCCGCCGAAGAAATTGCCCGCCGCGCCTTGGAAATCGCGTCGGAAATATGCGTCTACACAAATGGCAACGTCACGGTTGAAACCATCAGTGCGTAACACGCCCCACCCCTATAAAAACATCAGAGACCCTAATGACCAACCTGACCCCTCGCGAGATTGTCTCCGAACTCGACCGTTTCATCATCGGGCAGAAAGACGCCAAACGCGCGGTTGCCGTGGCGCTCAGAAATCGCTGGAGGCGCAAACAGCTTGGCGACGATCTGCGCGATGAGGTTTATCCCAAGAATATCCTGATGATCGGCCCGACCGGCGTCGGCAAGACCGAAATTTCGCGCCGTTTGGCGAAACTTGCCCAGGCGCCGTTTCTAAAGGTCGAAGCGACCAAGTTTACCGAAGTCGGCTATGTTGGGCGCGATGTCGAACAAATTGTCCGCGACCTGATTGACAGCGCGATCCTCATGATCGGCGCACGCATGCGCGACGAGGTCAGGGCGAATGCCCATGGAGCGGCCGAAGACCGCGTCATCGATGCGCTGGCCGGACCGGACGCGCGCGAAACGACCCGCGAAATGTTTCGCAAGAAACTGCGCGAAGGCGTGCTTGACGACAAGGAAATCGAGCTGGAAATCGCCGACACCTCGAACCCGATGCAAATGCTCGATATTCCGGGTCAACCGGGCATGGGGATGGGCATGATGAATATTGGTGAAATGTTCGGAAAAGCGTTCTCCGGACGCACGCAACGGCGGAAACTACGTGTTGCCGACAGCTATGAACTGCTGATCAACGAGGAAGCGGAAAAGCTGGTCGACCAGGAGCTTGTCACGCGTGAGGCGGTCCGATCGGTCGAGGAAAACGGCATCGTCTTTCTGGATGAAATCGACAAGGTTTGCGCGCGCTCGGATGCACGCGGGGCCGATGTCAGCCGCGAAGGCGTCCAGCGCGACCTGTTGCCCCTGATCGAAGGGACGACCGTTTCAACCAAACACGGCCCGGTCAAAACCGACCACATCCTGTTCATCGCAAGCGGGGCTTTCCACATCGCCAAACCCTCGGACCTGTTGCCGGAATTGCAGGGGCGCCTGCCCATCCGGGTGGAACTGCGCGCCCTGACGGAAGATGATTTCGTGCGCATCCTCACGGAAACCGACAACGCCCTGACCCGCCAATACACGGCCCTTCTGGCAACCGAAGAGGTCATCGTCGCGTTTACGCAAGACGGTATCAAGGCATTGGCCGGGATCGCCGCCGAAGTCAATCAGTCTGTTGAGAACATCGGAGCGCGGCGCCTTTACACGGTTCTGGAACGTGTGTTCGAGGATATCAGTTTCACAGCCCCCGACCGTGCCGGAGAAAAGATCACGATCGACGCGAAATTCGTCGAAACAAACCTTGGCGAGCTTGCGCGCTCCACCGATCTCAGCCGCTACGTCCTCTGACGGGTACTTCCGCTTCATTGTTCCGAAAATACTCAATTCCACGCTTAAGGTCAGCCTGACAATACGTCCAGCGGTCTGTCCGCCAGTATCGTTTCCATCGAAAAATACCCCGTGACCGTTTCCAGTTCGAACCCGGTGATCAACCGCCGGTAGACCGTGTCATACCCCCCAATTCCCCGCGTCACGACTTTCAAAAGGTAATCCCAATCGCCGCCAATCCGGTGAAACTCGACCACTTGCGGGATCTGACCGACGTGGTGCCGAAAGCGTTCCGACCACTCCATCGAATGGTTGCGCGTTCGGACCATCACGAAAACCGTCAAATCCAGACCAAGCGCAACGGCGTCCACCTGCGCGCGCGACCCTTTCAGTATTCCGGTTTCGTTAAGCCTCTTCAGCCTGCGCCAGCACGCGTTTTGGGAAAGCCCCACCTGTTCAGCGATTTCCCGTTGGGACAGTGTGCCGTCACGTTGAAGACAGCTCAATATCCGTCGATCAATATTATCTGTTTTTTCCATGATTTCGATCAAATGACACATTATCCCGCCATATACAATTGGATTCTCATCAAGTTTATCTGCTTCTTGGGTGATATGGTTTTTGACAGACAGAATATCAGAGGAAAAGATCGTGTCATTTGCCAAAGGCCTGAACCACGCCAAGAAGAGCCCACTCGACGTTTTCGCGGCCGGGTTGCGACAGTCCGCCGATCTTCAAAGTGACCTCAGCGCGGGGATAATCGGCAAGAATGCGGTTTTCGAAACGCCTTTCGGGCCGCGCAGAATGGTTTATGCGGATTACGTTGCCTCGGGTCGCGCGCTTCGGCAGGTCGAGGGCTTCGTGATGGACCACGTGCTGCCCTATTATGCCAACAGCCATACCGAGGCCTCCTTTACCGGCGGTTACATGACCCGCTTGCGCGAGCAGGCTCGTGACACAATTGTTGGATTATGCGGCGGCACGCGCGCGCAACATGCGGCGATTTTTGCCGGATCTGGTGCGACGGCAGCGCTTAACAAGTTGGTGCATCTCTTCGGAATTCGCGAAAACATTGCGGCGGGAACGCGGCCACATGTCCTCGTCGGTCCCTACGAGCATCATTCAAACCTGCTGCCGTGGCGTGAAAGCAACGCACGGGTCATCGAAATCGCCGAATCGCCCTCCGGTGGCCCGGATCTTGATCACCTTGAAAAGGTGCTGGCAGAAATACACGGGAAAGGCCCGATCATCGGATCGTTTTCCGCGGCCTCGAACGTCACCGGCATTCCCAGCGACACCATACCCGTGATCGACCTGATCAAGGCGGCGGGCGGCAAGATTGTCTGGGATTATGCGGGCGGCGCTCCCTATCTTGACATCGACATGCGTACGGGGATCGACGCGGTGGCAATATCTGCGCACAAATTCCTCGGCGGTCCGGGCGCTTCGGGGCTTTTGATCGTCCGGCGCGACGCGGTTACTGCCCATATCCCTTCCCACCCCGGCGGCGGCACGGTCGCTTTCGTGAATGACGAGGTTCAGGATTATTCACCCAGCCTCGAAGAGCGCGAGGAAGGCGGGACGCCGAACATCATCGGCGACATACGCGCGGCCCTCGTGATGATCGTCAAGGACGCGGTCGGTCAGGACTTGATCACGAAACGAAACGCCGAACTTTCAAGGCGCACGTTCAACGCATGGAAAGACTCGCCCCATATCCAGATCCTTGCGGCCGACCATAAGGACAGGCTGCCGATCTTTTCCTTTATCGTTCGCGATTCAGACGGGCAACCCGTTGATTATACGATCTTTACACGAATGCTCAGCGATATTTTCGGCATTCAGGCACGCGGGGGCTGTGCCTGTGCCGGACCTTATGTTCACCGCCTGCTGTCGATCGACAGGGAATGGTCCGCCCGCATCCGCGAGAAAATCCTGACGGGTGACGAAAGCGACAAACCCGGATTCATCCGTCTGAACTTCAGCTATCTGATGACGGATGCCGAAGTGGACTTTATCCATCGGTCCGTTCTGGCGCTGGCGGAAAAAGCCGGGGAACTGGCCGCGGCCTATCCGGACATTGACCTTGACATGGCTTTTTC
>CAYXNM010000071.1:0-14341 GCA_964466385.1 uncultured Rhodobacter sp.
CCTGACAAGCTCCGCAGGGCGCCGCGGATACCGGGGTTGACCTGAAAGCCGTCGCCCAGCGCCATTTCAACTTCGCCCGGTAAATCCGGGTGGATCAGGCGCAGGCAGATCGGGCCGCGCGCGCGTTTGGAACCGCCCGAGGCCGTCCCTTCCAGCACACGCGCCACGGACCCGATGGCTTTGGCATCATTGACAAAAACCCGCAAACCCATGGCGGCGGCATCGGAAACCGCATCATCGATCCGCTGGACCGATCTGGCCAGAAGTTTGAGTTGGTCCCCTTCCAGCGTCGCTTCGACGCTGAGGACGAGGTTCGCTCCCGCTTCAAACGAATCGCGGTATTTTTCCAGCGTGTCGGCAAAAACCGTGACTTCGTAAAGCCCGGTCGGGTCCGACAACTGCACGAAGGCAAACCGGTTGCCACGCGCGCTCTTGCGTTCCTGTCGTCCCGACACCGTCCCGGCCAGTCGCGCGGCCAGGGCGCGGCCTTCGGCGGCCTGGCTCAACGCGCTGAGTGTCAGGACACCCTTGCGCCGGAGCGGCCCCTGATAATCGTCGAGCGGATGGCCCGACAGGTAAAACCCGACGGCCTGATGTTCCTGCCCCAGCTTTTCGGCAGGCAGCCAGTCGTCAGGCAGCGGCAGACGGGGCAGCGGCAGATCCTCGCCCCCGTCGCCAAACAGACCCGCCTGTCCGGAGGCCATTTCCTCATGCACCGCAGCGGACCAGGCGACAAGACCATCAACACTGTCCAAGACCTTGCGCCGGTTTGCGTCAAGCTGATCGAACGCGCCGGCACGGGCCAGCATTTCCAGCGGGCGCTTGCCGATGCGCCTGACGTCAACCCTGCGGGCAAAGTCAAAAAGATCGCGATAAGGCTTGTCGCC
Organism: uncultured Rhodobacter sp.; assembly: GCA_964466385.1. GTDB lineage: Bacteria > Pseudomonadota > Alphaproteobacteria > Rhodobacterales > Rhodobacteraceae > UBA5972. The sequence continues at coordinate 888 of CAYXNM010000071.1, forward strand.
CCGCGCCGCGGTGATCAGCGTCATCGCCTCGGCCCCGACATTCTTGAGCGCGCCAAGCCCATAAATGATCTTGCCGTCCCGCACGGAAAATACCGCTTGCGAGCGGTTGACACAGGGCGGCACCAGCGGAATCTCCAGCCGTTTGACCTCTTCGATATATACGGCCAGCTTGTCCGTCAGGTGGATGTCGCAATTCATCACCCCGGCCATGAATTCAACCGGATGATTGGCCTTGAGCCACGCCGTTTGATAGCTGACAACCGCATAGGCCGCGGCATGGGATTTGTTGAAACCGTAATTCGCGAACTTGTCCAGAAGGTACCAGACTTCGGTTGCCTTCTTTTCGTCTACACCGTTTTCCGCGGCCCCCTTGATGAATTTCGGGCGCTCCGCGTCCATCGCCGCCTGAATTTTCTTGCCCATGGCGCGGCGCAGCAGATCGGCGCCGCCCAGGCTATAGCCGGCCATGTCCTGCGCGATCTGCATCACCTGTTCCTGATAGACGATGATGCCTTGGGTTTCGTCCAGAATATGGTCGATCGAAGGGTGCAGGAATTCGCGATCACGACGATCATTCTTGACGTCGCAAAACATCGGGATGTTTTCCATCGGTCCGGGGCGGTAGAGCGCGACCAGCGCGATGATATCCTCGATCGTCGTGGGTTTCATGCGCCTCAGCGCGTCCATCATGCCCGAGCTTTCAACCTGGAATACGGCGACCGTCTTGGCGCTGGCATAAAGGTCATAGGTTTTTTCGTCATCCAGCGGAATATGCCCGATATCGATGTCCACGCCGCGCTGTCTGAGCATTTCAAGCGCGTTCTGGATGATCGTCAGGGTCTTCAGCCCGAGAAAGTCGAACTTGACCAGCCCGGCCTGTTCCACCCATTTCATGTTGAACTGTGTTGCCGGCATGTCCGAGCGTGGATCTTTGTAAAGCGGCACCAGCTCATCAAGCGGGCGATCCCCGATGACCACGCCGGCGGCGTGGGTCGAGGCGTTGCGCAACAGCCCCTCGACCTGCCGGGCATAGCCAAGCATGCGTCCGACGACTTCTTCGCTGCTGGCTTCTTCACGCAGGCGCGGCTCTTCCGCCAAGGCCTTTTCAACGGAGACCGGCTTGACACCTTCGACCGGGATCAGCTTTGACAGCCGGTCGACCTGCCCATAGGGCATCTGAAGTACGCGCCCCACATCCCGGACCGCAGCCTTGGACAACAGCGCGCCGAACGTGATGATCTGCGCCACCCGGTCGCGACCGTATTTTTCCTGAACGTACTGGATGACCTCCTCGCGGCGGTCCATGCAGAAATCGATATCAAAATCGGGCATCGAAACCCGTTCGGGGTTGAGGAACCTTTCAAACAGCAAGCTGTATCGCAACGGATCGAGATCGGTGATGGTCAGGGCATAGGCCACCAGACTGCCCGCACCGGACCCGCGGCCCGGCCCCACGGGAATGTTGCGATCCTTGGCCCATTTGATGAAATCGGCAACGATCAGGAAATATCCGGGGAATCCCATGCTCTCGATGATGCCAAGCTCGAATTCCAGCCGCTCGGCATAGGCGGACATTTCAGCGGCATGGGGAATGACGGCCAGTCGCGCGGCCAGCCCCTCGCGGGCATGGCGGGCCAGTTCCTCGACCTCGTCATCGGCGAATTTCGGCAGGATCGGATCGCGCGTCGTCGCCATGAAAGCACAGCGTCTGGCAATTTCCACCGTGTTCTCAATGGCCTCCGGGAGATCGGCGAACAGCGCGGCCATTTCGCCCTGTGTCTTGAAATAATGCTGCGGGGTCAGATGCCGACGCGGTTCCTGCTGATCCACATAGGCGCCGTCGGCGATGCACAACAGGGCATCATGGGCCTCGAACATGGTCTGGTCCGGAAAATGAACGTCATTGGTCGCCACAAGCGGCAGGTCCATGCCATAGGCCATCTGGATCAAACCGCGCTCGGTTGCCCGTTCCTGCGCGGTCAGGCGACCATCCTCGCCCGGATGACGCTCCAGCTCCACATAAAGCCGGTCCTTAAAAATCCGCGCCAGCGTGCCAAGCAATGCCTGCGCCTTGTCGCGATGTCCGTCTTGCAGCAACCGCCCGACCGGGCCGTCGGCGCCACCGGTCAGGCAGATAATGCCGCCCGCATGCGCGGCGATCTTGGCCACACCGACACCGGGCAGGCCCTCGCCACATTCCAGATACGCGGCCGAGTTCAGCTTCATCAGGTTTTGATAGCCGGTTTCGTTCTGCGCCAGCAGAACAAGCGGCGTCGGTTGCACAAGAACGGTCTGCCCCTGCCCCGGTTCGGACGCATGAAAATCCAGCTGGCAACCGATGATGGGCTGGATGCCCGCCTTGGCGGTAGTGACGGAAAATTCAAGTGCCGCGAACATGTTGTTGGTGTCCGTCACCGCCACGGCAGGCATGTCCGTCTTTATACATTTCGCGGCCAGCCCGCCAACCCGCATGGCCCCTTCCAACAGGGAATATTCGGAGTGGAGCCTCAGGTGAATGAATCGCGGTGCCTTGGTCATTCAGTCAGCCTAAACCACCCGTTTACGCGGCGAAAGACCGTTGGCGCGCAATCCGCCGAATTCGACGGCGCAAACGGCAATCCATTCAGTCAGGCTTGCCATCGGGTGCCTTTCGGTGTCTTTTCCGCCTGAAGGATCGGAGGGATTCATGGGATACTTGACCACGCATGTTCTGGACACGGCCACTGGAAAACCGGCAAAAGGCATGCGCATCGAACTTTTTCGCCTGACCGGCGGACGCACGCGACTGGCGGACGTCCGCACGAACGAGGACGGTCGCATCAATGGCCCGATACTGCCCGAGCAGGATTTTGAAACGGGCGAATATGAACTGGTTTTCCACGCGGGCGATTATTTTGACAGCATCGGCGCAAACCTTCCCCAACCCAAGTTTCTGGACATGATTCCCCTGCGGTTCGGGATTTCGGATGACAGCCATTACCACGTTCCCCTTTTGGTTTCCCCTTTCGGATTAGGGACTTACCGGGGAAGCTAAAAATTTCTTGTCAGATGCATTCTTGTCTGTTTACCTGAACGTCCAGACAAATTCTGGAAGTCGCGGTCCTGTTTTACGTCGCATCGGGCAGCACCGCTGATGGCTTTATGCAGAGAACGCGGCGGAACGTGCATATGGAAATCGAGTTTCTTCTGAACGGAGAGACAGTGCAGGTTTCTGGCGAACCTGCGACACGCACGCTTCTGGATTGGCTCCGGGAATCGCAAAACCTTCAGGGCACCAAGGAAGGGTGCAACGAGGGCGATTGCGGCGCCTGTACCGTTGGGGTTACCTCGCTGACCCCGCAGGGTTTGCGGCATCAGGCGCTGAACGCGTGCATCCTGTTCCTGCCCCAGCTTCACGGAAAATCCGTCACCACGGTCGAAGGTCTCATCGGGCCGGAGGGCGAACTTCACCCCGTTCAGTCGGCAATGGTCAGGCATCACGGCAGCCAATGCGGGTTTTGCACGCCGGGCTTCATCATGTCGATGGCCACGGCGCACCGGAACGGGGACGAGAACCACGACGATACGCTGGCTGGAAACCTGTGCCGCTGCACGGGATATGCGCCGATCATCCGCGCCGCCAGGGCCGCCGCGGGCGAAGCGACGCCGGACTGGATCACGGACGAGACCGCAGCACTTGCCGCGCTTGCCGGTCCTGAGAGCATCGGACATCACGCGCCAACATCCATTGACGCACTGGCCACATGGTACGAAGAAAACCCGGACGCCACACTTGTCGCTGGTGCGACCGATGTGGGTTTATGGGTCACGAAACGCCTGATGGATCTTTCCAGGGTCTGCTTTCTGGGCCAGGTCGCTGAATTGCAGGAAATCGGGGTGACGACCGATGCCATCACCATCGGTGCGGCGGTCAACATGAACCGGGTGCAGGATCTGATGGGCGATCATCACCCGGATTTTTCCGAAATGATCCGACGCTACGGGTCCACTCAGGTGCGAAATGCGGCGACGCTCGGGGGCAACATCGCCAACGGCTCTCCCATTGGGGATGGTCCGCCGGCGCTGATTGCCCTTGGCGCAACTCTCCTGCTGCGCAAAGGGGCGGTGACGCGCAGCATGGCGCTTGAGGATTTCTTTGTCGCTTATGGAAAGCAGGATATCGGGCCGGGTGAATTCGTTCAGGCCGTGAGCATTCCGCGCCAGCCTGACAACCTGAAATGCTACAAGGTTTCAAAACGGTTCGATCAGGATATCTCGGCGGTTTGCGGATGTTTCAACATCACGGTCAGAGACGACGTTGTCACCGACGCAAGAATTGCGTTCGGGGGCATGGCGGCAACACCGAAACGCGCGCGAACCGTCGAACGGAGTCTGATCGGCAAAGCGTGGAGCGACGGGACCGTTCGCCTTGCGCTTGATGGATTTGATGCCGACTACACGCCGATCGGCGATATGCGCGCTTCAGCCGAATACCGCCTGGAAGTCGCGCGAAACCTGCTGTTGCGGTATTTCGCCGAGACCCGTCTGGACGGAAACTATACCCGTGTGCTTGAGGTGACGCCATGAGCATTGCCCGCCCCCTGCCCCACGACGCCGCCCCCCTTCACGTCACCGGGCGCGCGCGCTACACCGACGACATCCCGACACCGCGCGGCACCCTGCATCTGGCTTTCGGGCTGTCGGAAATTCCCCATGGCGATATCGAAGCCATGGATCTTGCGCCCGTGCGGGGTTCGGAGGGGGTCGTCGCGGTTCTGACCGCGCTCGATCTGCCGGCGGCTAACGATGTGTCCCCTTCGGCGCATGACGAACCTCTTTTGTCCGACGGGACCGTACATTACGTGGGCCAGCCGATTTTTCTCGTGATCGCGACGAGCCATCTTGCCGCGCGCAAGGCCGCGCGAAAGGCGTTGATAGATTACGCCGAAAAACCGGCCCTTCTGACGATTGATCAGGCGCTGAAGGCCGGGTCGCGGTTTGAAGAACCTGTCGTGTTCCTCAAGGGCGCGCCGGAAGACGCAATCAGGCAATCCACCCACAACCTGTCGGGGCAGTTCGAAATCGGCGGGCAGGAACATTTTTATCTGGAAGGCCAGGTTGCGCTTTCGTTGCCACAGGAAGACGGCGACATGCTGGTGCATTCCTCGACCCAGCACCCGACGGAAATCCAGCACAAGGTGGCCGAGGGTCTGGGCGTTCCGTTCAATCGTGTCCGCGTTGAAACCCGGCGCATGGGCGGCGGGTTCGGCGGCAAGGAAAGTCAGGGCAACGCGCTGGCGCTGAGCACCGCGATTGCCGCGCACCTGACCGGCAAACCCTGCAAGATGCGCTATGATCGCGATGACGACATGATCATCACGGGCAAACGCCACGAGTTTCGCATCAGGTACGACGTCGGCTTTGACGCAAAGGGCCGGATCGACGGCGTGGTGTTTGAACACTATGCGCGCTGCGGCTGGGCGCTTGATTTATCCCTGCCGGTGGCGGATCGCGCGATGCTGCATGCGGACAACGCCTATCACCTGCCAAACGCGCGGATCACCTCTGATCGCCTGCGAACCAACACGGTGTCAAATACCGCCTACCGCGGATTTGGCGGGCCACAGGGCGTGGTGGGGATCGAACAGGTCATCGAGCATATCGCCCATCATCTGGGCAAGGATGCCGCTGACGTCCGGCAGGTGAATTATTATCAGTCCTACAAGGCAAAAGCCGGTGAAACGACGCCCTATCACATGGAAGTCACCGACAGTATCATCGGCGAATTGTCCGCGCGCCTGTTGAAAACGTCGGATTACCGCGCACGACGCGAGGCCGTCAGGGCATGGAACGCGCGAAACCCGATCCTCAAGAAAGGGATCGCGCTGACACCGGTGAAATTCGGCATTTCTTTTACGCTCACCTTCCTCAATCAGGCCGGGGCACTTGTCCACGTCTATTCCGACGGCTCGGTTCACCTCAACCACGGTGGAACGGAAATGGGCCAGGGGCTGTTCACCAAGGTGGCGCAGGTCGCCGCTGAATGTTTCGGCCTGCCGCTGGAAGCGATCAAGATCACGGCCACCGATACCGCCAAGGTGCCCAACACGTCGGCGACGGCGGCCTCTTCCGGATCGGACCTCAACGGAATGGCGGTCAAGGCGGCATGCAACAACATCCGCAAGCGCCTGGTGCGGTTCCTTAAAACCGAATTCGGCGTGCCCGCGGGTGAAATCCGGTTTTCTGACGGCGAGGTGCGGGTCGGTAGGAAGATCTTCACCTTCGCCGAAATCGCGGCATTGGCCTATCAGAGCCGCATCTCGCTGTCCTCGACCGGGTTTTACGCAACGCCGGAGATCGAATGGGACCGGATCAGGGGCCGTGGGCGGCCGTTTTACTATTTCGCCTATGGCGCTTCGGTGACCGAGGTGGTGATCGACACCCTGACGGGCGAAAACAGGATACTGCGTGCGGACATTCTGCACGATGTCGGGCGCTCGCTGAACCCCGCGATCGACAAGGGTCAGATCGAAGGCGGGTATGTGCAGGGCGCCGGCTGGCTGACGACCGAGGAACTGATCTGGAACGACAAGGGTCAGCTGACAACCCACGCCCCCTCGACTTACAAAATCCCGGCGTGTTCGGATCGACCGGCGATTTTCAACGTGGATCTGCTGGAGCATGGCGTGAACAGGGAAAAAACCATCTACCGCTCCAAAGCCGTGGGCGAGCCGCCTTTCATGCTGGGCATCGGCGCGATGATGGCGCTGTCGGACGCGGTCGCGGCCGTCGGGGACGGGTCACGTTTCCCCTCGCTTCACGGGCCGGTCACGGCCGAGCGTGTCCTGTTCGCCGTGCATGCGCAAAAAGAAGGGCGCGCGGATGGGGTTTGATATCGCCACAATCGCGGGGCTGGTCGAAGATCAGGACCGTGTTGCGCGCGTGCTCATACGCGGTGTCAAAGGCTCCGCCCCGCGCGGGGCGGGAACATCGATGCTGGTCTGGAAGGGTGGCCAGTCCGGGTCCATCGGCGGCGGCGCACTTGAACATCGTGCGATCGGGGCCGCGCGCGATCTGTTGGCGCGCGCCGGTGACTGGCAGCGCAGCGTGACGCAAATCCCCCTTGGCCCGGCTCTTGGCCAGTGCTGCGGTGGTTCGGTCAGCCTGTTGACGGAGGTTTTCGGGTTCAACGAAATCAAACACCTTTGCGCGCTTGCCAAAAAGGCCGACACGTTTTCGCGTCCGTTGCTGTGCGGCGCGCTTCCCGTCGCCAGCATGCGCGGCTCGCCGCTGAACATCGGGGATCGGGTCGAGGAGACGTTCGGCGCGCCCATGCAACCGCTCTGGATTTACGGCGCGGGCCATGTGGGGCGCGCGCTGGTCAATATTCTTGCGGACCTGGAGTTCGATCTGACCTGGGTCGATACGGATTTGGCGCGGTTTCCGGCAAACATGCCTGATCGCGTTGCCCCGCTGGTTGCCGCGCACCCCTGGGATGCTGTCGCGCATGCGCCCCAGAACGCGATGCATCTGGTTATGACCTATTCGCACATGTTTGATTTGGAAATCTGTCATGCGATACTGGGACACAGTTTTCAGACTGCGGGGCTGATCGGGTCCGCGACCAAATGGGCGCGATTCCGCAAACGCCTGCTTGCCCTTGGCCATACACCGGGTCAGATTGCGCGGATCGACTGCCCGATCGGGCAACCGGATCTCGGAAAATCCCCGGTGGCCATTGCCGTGGGTGTGGCGGCCGAGTTACTAAAGGCGGGAACCGCGCCGCTTGCCTCATCGCAAACTTCAAAGGAATTTGCCTCGTGACCGAACTTTTGAAGATCGAAGGCCTGACCAAGGCCTATCCCGGTGTCATCGCCAACGAAAACGTGAGTTTTGACATCGAGGAAGGGCAGGTTCATGCGCTTCTGGGGGAAAACGGCGCGGGCAAGTCGACGCTGGTCAAGATGATCTACGGGCTTGTCAGGCCCGACAGCGGGTCGATGACGTTGAGCGGTCAGCCCTATCAACCGGCCGAACCGCGCGCCGCGCGCACCGCCGGTGTCGCGATGGTCTTTCAGCATTTCTCGCTCTTTGACGCGATGACCGTGGCTGAAAATATCGCGCTCGGGATGGAAAACGCCCCGCACCGGCGCGAACTTTCCCAGCGCATTCGCGATGTGTCCAACAATTACAAACTGCCGCTGGACCCCAACCGGATCATCGGGGATCTGTCCGTCGGCGAGCGCCAGCGGGTGGAGATCATTCGCTGCCTCCTGCAGAATCCCAAGCTGTTGATCATGGACGAACCGACCTCGGTTCTGACCCCGCAAGAGGTTGAAATCCTCTTTGAAACGCTGAACAAACTATCCGCCGAAGGCACGGCGATCCTTTATATCTCGCACAAGCTCGAGGAAATCCGCACCCTGTGCCATCACGCCACCATCCTGCGCCTTGGCAAGGTCGTGGACAATTGCGACCCAACGCAGCAAACGGCCCGAAAGCTGGCCGAGATGATGGTCGGCGCGGCGCTTCACACGCCCACGCGCAAGAATTTGCATCCGGGCGAAGTCGTGCTGGATATCAACGGGTTGAGCCTTGCCTCAAAACACCCGTTTGGAACGACGCTGAAGGACATCAACCTGGCGGTGCGTTCGGGCGAGGTCATGGGGATCGGTGGCGTCGCGGGGAACGGGCAGGACGAGTTTTTGCTGGCGCTTGGCGGGGAAACGCCGGTGCCCAGGGACATGATCACCGTTGACAAGGTTGAGATCGGCGATCTTGACCCCAATGAGCGGCGCGAACTTGGCCTGCAGACCGCACCCGAGGAACGTCTGGGTCATGCCGCGGCCCCTGACATGAGCCTTACGGAAAACGCGCTGCTGACGGGAAACGTCCGCCAAAAGCTGTCGAGCAACGGTTTTCTGAGATGGGGTGCTGCGCGCGGTTTTGCCAGGGCGATCGTCGAGGATTTCGACGTGCGCACGCCGGGCATCGGAAACTCGGCCAAGTCGCTTTCCGGCGGGAACCTGCAGAAATTCGTGATCGGGCGGGAGATCCTGCAAAACCCCCGTGTGCTAGTCGTCAATCAGCCCACATGGGGCGTTGACGCCGCGGCGGCGGCGGCCATCCGGCAGGCACTGATGAACCTCGCCGAAGCGGGTGCCGCGGTTGTCGTCATCAGCCAGGATCTGGATGAATTGCTGGAGGTTTCCGACCGGCTTGCCGTTCTCAACGAAGGGCGGCTGACCAAACCGGCGGAGACCGCCGAACTTAGCATGGACGATATCGGCCTGATGATGGGCGGAATGGAGGCAGAACGTGTTTCAGCTTGAGCAAAGACCGAACAGCTCGGCCCTTTGGACGGCGCTCACGCCGGCTCTGGCGGTTGTCGCCACCATGATCGCGGGCGGCATCCTGTTTGCATTTCTCGGCAAGGACCCGGTCGAAGCCATCAAGGTCATTTTCTGGGACCCCCTGACACAGCCCTACACACGGGCACAGCTGTTCGTAAAGGGAGCGCCCTTGATCCTGATCGCGATCGGGCTGTCGTTCGGCTTCAGGGCCGGTATCTGGAATATCGGTGCCGAGGGCCAGTTCATCATGGGCGCGGTCTTTGGCGGCGCGACCGGACTGGCGGTTTACCCTGTCGAGGGTTTCTGGGTTTTTCCACTGATGGCGGTCATGGGGGCCATTGGTGGGTTCCTGTGGGCGATGATCCCCGCGTTGCTGAAAATCAGGTTCAATACCAACGAGATCCTGGTGTCCCTGATGCTGGTCTATGTGGCGACCAACTTTCTGGGGGGGATGGTTTCGGGTCCATTGCGCAATCCCGAAGGGTTCAACTTTCCTGAATCGCGAAACTTTCAGGATTACCCGAGCGCGACCAACACCGAAATATTCGCGGGAACCGGTATTCATTACGGGGTCATGCTGATGTTCGCGACCGTGATCGTCGCCTATATCATCCTCAACCGGCATATTCTGGGATTTCAGATCAAACTGACGGGGCAATCACCGCGCGCGGCGCGGTTTGCAGGCGTCAACCCGAACGTCCTGATCGCCGTCATTCTGGGGGTTTCCGGCGCACTGGCCGGTCTTGCCGGGTTGTTCGAGGTGACGGGACCAGCGGGAAAACTGACCACCAATTTCCCGGTGGGATACGGCTTTACCGCGATTATCGTCGCGTTTCTTGGCCGCTTGCACCCCGTGGGAATATTCCTGGCCGGGCTGGTGATGGCGCTGACCTATATCGGGGGGGAGACCGCACAGTTTGTGCTGCGGGTTCCGGCGGCTGCGATCTCGGTCTTTCAGGGTATGCTGTTGTTCTTTCTGCTGGCGGTCGATGTCTTGTCAAACTACCGGATTGTCCGCGTGAAAAAGGAGCGTGTCTGATGGATCTATCGTCAATTAGCCCGGTTGCGCTCATCGCGAGTGTGATGGTCGCATCGACCCCGATCCTGCTTGCGGCGATCGGTGAACTGGTGGTCGAAAAATCCGGGGTTCTGAACCTTGGGGTCGAAGGCATGATGATCACCGGTGCGATCTTCGGGTTTGCGGTTTCCGTTGAAACCGGCTCTCCGTGGCTGGGGCTGGTGGGCGCGATGGTGGCGGGCGCGTTGCTTTCGCTGGTGTTTGGTGTGCTCACGCAGTTTTTGTTGTCCAATCAGGTTGCCACGGGGCTTGCCCTGACACTGTTCGGGCTGGGATTCTCGGCGTTGGTCGGGCAACGGTATAACGGGGTCAAGCCACCTTCGTTTCCAAAGCTCGACATTCAGGCGCTGACCGATATTCCCTATGTGGGGCCGATCCTGCTTCACCACGATTACATGGTTTACATATCCTTGTTCCTTGTTTTCGCTGTCTGGTTTTTCCTGAAATTCACCCGCGGCGGGCTGGTGCTTCGCTCGGTCGGAGAGAACCACGGGGCCGCGCACGCGCTTGGCTACAAAGTGGTGCGGATCAGGCTTTACGCGATCATGTTCGGCGGGGCGACGGCCGGACTCGGGGGGGCTTATCTGTCCCTGATCCGCGTTCCGCAATGGACCGAAGGCATGACCGCCGGTTCCGGCTGGATCGCGCTGGCACTTGTGGTGTTCGCTTCATGGCGGCCCTGGAGGGTTATTCTGGGTGCATATTTGTTTGGCGGCGTTACAATCCTGCAATTGAATTTACAGGCCGTCGGGGTCAATATCCCGGTCGCCTATCTGTCGATGACCCCTTACGTGGTGACAATCATTGTGCTTGTCCTCATCTCGGGGGATCGAACAAGTGCTCCGGCCTCGCTTGGCCGAGTGTTCCACGCCTCGCATTAGGGGCGCAACCAAGTCAGGGCTGATCTGCCAGCCCGCTAACAGGAAGGAAGAAAGAATGCGATTGATGACAAAAATACTCGCCGGGGCCGCACTTGCGGTCGGTCTGGCGGGGGCCGCCTCGGCCGACAAGCTGAAAGTCGGTTTCGTCTATGTCGGCCCCGTGGGCGATCTGGGCTGGACCCATGAACACGATCAGGGCCGTCAGGCCATCGAAGCCGCCCTGGGCGACCAGGTCGAAACGAGCTATGTGGAAAGCGTACCCGAAGGGGCGGACGCCGAGCGTGTGATGACCCAAATGGCGCTGGCCGGCACCAAGCTGATCTTTACGACATCGTTCGGCTACATGGACCCGACGATCAATGTCGCCAAGAAATTCCCCGACGTGAAGTTCGAACACGCAACCGGTTACAAACGCGCTGACAACGTTTCGACCTATTCCGCAAGGTTCTATCAGGGCCGGACCGTTATCGGGCACATCGCCGGGAACATGACCAAGACCAACACGATCGGTTACATCGCGTCCTTCCCTATCCCCGAAGTTGTCCGGGGCATCAACTCGGCCTATCTGGCGGCACATGCAGTCAACCCGGACGTCAAGTTCAAGGTTGTCTGGGTGTTCACGTGGTTTGACCCCGGCAAGGAAGCTGACGCTGCGAACGCGCTGATCGAACAGGGTGCCGACGTCATCATGCAGCACACCGACAGCCCGGCGGCCATGACCATTGCCGAGGAAAAGGGGATCTACGCGTTCGGCCAGGCCTCCGACATGCTGAGCTTTGGGCCCAATGCGCGTCTGTCCTCGATCATCGACAACTGGGGACCTTATTATGTTGAGCGCACCAAGGCGGTTCTTGACGGGACCTGGAGCAGCACCGACACATGGGACGGCATCGCGCCTGGCATGGTGAAGATCGGGGCGTTTTCGGACAAGATTCCGGCCGACGTTCAGGCCTCCGCGCAGGCCATTGCCGATGGTCTGGCCGATGGTTCCATCAACAGCTTTGCCGGGCCGATCAACAAGCAGGACGGTTCGGTCTGGCTGAAGGCCGGTGAAGTCGCCGATGACGGCACGCTTGCCGGCATGAATTTCTACGTCGAAGGCGTGGACGGAGATCTGCCGAACTGATCCGCCGTCAGGTACGACGCGAAATTGGCCCGCTGCAATGGCGGGCCTTTTTTTGAGTATTTTCAGAGCGATGATGATCTGGTCGGGGCGTAAGAATAGAGGCGTTTGCGCCCGGCAAAAACGACAACCGACAGCAAGACCAGCCCCGCCGCCAGAATGAACGGTGCACCCGGAAAGTAATATGGTGTATTTTCCGCGGTGAAATAGCCGAACGTCATGGTCATCATGATCGGGCTGATGATGACGCCGATCGAGGCAATGGAGGTCAGAACACCCTGAAGCTCGCCCTGCTGGTCGTTATGCGCGGTACGCGACATGATGCCCTGAAGCGCCGGTCCCGCAACGGCCCCAAGCGACGTGAGCGGCGCCAGCGCGAAGATCTGCCAGCCTTCATAGGCAAACGCGTAGATCAGGAACGCCATGGCATTCACCGCCAGCCCCAGAACAACCGTGTAATGTTCACCGACGCGCGGGATGATCAGGCGGATGACCCCGCCTTGCATGATGGCCATGGATGCGCCGAACACGGCCAGCGAGACGCCGACCATGGTCGCATCCCATCCGAACTGTTCCTGCGTGTAGTATGCCCAGACGCTGGGATAGACAAAAAAGGCGACGTTGTAGAAAAAATAGACGATCAGAAGACGGGTCAGGCCGGGAAGTTTCCCGATATGCCGGAAGGCGCCGAAGGGATTGGCGCGCGTCCAGGTGAAAGGGCGGCGGATGTCCTCGGTAACGGTTTCTCTCAGGATCAGGAGGCCAAACAACGTGTTTGCAGCAGCCAGGGCGGCGGCGGCAAAGAACGGCGCGCGCGGACCCCATTCGCTGAGCAAGCCCCCGGCGAGTGGCCCCAGGATGAACCCCACACCAAAGGCCGCGCCGATCAGCCCGAAGTTTTGTGCCTTTTGGTCGGAGGGCGAGATATCCGCCATGTACGCATTCGCCGTTGACTGTGTGGCCGAGGTTATTCCCCCGATGATCCGCCCCACGACCAGCAGCCACATGGCGTTGGCCAGCCCCATGATCAGATAATCCAC
>CAYXNM010000072.1:0-13997 GCA_964466385.1 uncultured Rhodobacter sp.
CGATGGTATCACAGCGCGAAGTATCCGCTCCGCCCTATCTGGTGATAAAACGCGATACCAAACCGCCGTCTGCCGCGCCAGGGACGCCCCGTCAGGAAACGTTCAACGCGATGTTCGATCACATGCCGGAACGCTCGCCCCGGCAGGCAAGGACGGTCTTGTCGAGTTTTCGCACCGGAGCAGCGGGATCAGCCCGCGATCGCTTCGAAATGCGCGACCTTGACCGAGATTTCGCGAATTCTGTTGAGCAGGCACAAGCGATTTCGCCGCACGATCTGGTTGTCGGCATTGATCTGGACATCTTCGAAAAAGGCGTCGATAGGGGCGCGAAGCGCGGCCATGGCGCGCATCGCCGCGGCAAAATCCTCGGCCGCCAGTGCGGGAATGATCGCTTGTTCCGCCTGATCGAGTGCCCCGAACAGGTCGGTTTCGCTGGCGTCCCCGGCAAATTTCAACTCCGGAGCCCCCTCATAGGCCACACCGTCCTTACCCTCGGCCTGCGTCAGGATGTTATTGGCCCGCCTGAACCCCTGAACGAGGTTTTTGCCGTCCGCACTCTTCAGAAAGTGATCAAGCGCGGTTGCGCGGTTGACCAGCAGGACGAGGTCGTCACTGGCGGGCATCGCCAGACAGGCATCGATCACATCATGGCGAATATCAAGATCGCGCAGATGCACCTTGAGGCGGTCGTGGAAGAAGGCCAGCAGGTTTTCGCCATCCGCCCCTGCATACCCCCTGGAAAACAACGTCACCAATCCGGCGCGCACCCCATTCTCCAGCACCAGCCGAATGACTCCCAGCGCCGCGCGTCTGAGCGCAAAGGGATCTTTGCTGCCGGTCGGTTTTTCGTCGATCGCCCAGAAACCCGTCAGCGTGTCGATTTTGTCGGCCAGCGCCACGGCAACCGAAACAGGGGCTGTTGGCACCGCGTCATTCGGCCCCAGCGGGGCGTAATGTTCCGCACAGGCCTGCGCGACGGCGTCGGGCATTCCGGCCGCCTGCGCATAGTATTTGCCCATGACGCCCTGCAATTCGGGAAATTCGTAAACCATTTCGCTGGCAAGATCGGCCTTGGCCACGCGCGCCGCTTGCTGGGCCAGAGCGGCATCCGCCCCGACGAAAGGCGCAATTTCGCCGGCAAGCGACGCGATGCGGCTGATCCGTTCGGCCTGTGATCCAAGCTTGTTGTGAAAGGTCACGTTTTCAAGTTTCGCCGCCATGTCGCCAAGCGGCACGCGCAGATCGTTTTCCCAGAAAAACTTGGCGTCAGACAGCCGCGCGAACAACACTTTCTGATTGCCCGCCAGAATGGTCGCGCCGTTATCCGCCGTTTCGCGGTTGGCAACCGTGATGAATTTCTCGATCCTTGCGGATTTCGGATTGCGCACCGAAAAGAACTTCTGGTGCTCTTTCATCGAGGTTTGCAGCACTTCGGCCGGAAGCTCCAGAAAATCGGGCGCGATGTCACCCATCAGAACGACGGGCCATTCCACAAGACCGGCAACCTCGGCCAGCAGCCCCGGATCCCCGATCAGCTCCAGCCCTTGCGCAAAGGCAAGGTTTTCCGCGTCATTATGGATTTGGTCGGCCCGTTCCTGCCCGTCCAGAACGACGAAATGCGCGCGCAGTTTCGCGACATAATCCCCAAACGATCCGACCGCGAAACGGTTCTCCGCCATGAAGCGGTGGCCCTCTGTGCTGTCTCCCGATGAAATGCCCTCGATTTCCAGTGGCACGATCGCGTGGTCCGTCTCGTCGCCCAGAACGCAAAGGATCGAGTGGAGCGGACGCACCCAACGCAAGGCGCCTGCCCCCCAACGCATGGATTTCGGCCATGGGAAGGTGCGGATGGTTTCAACGACGACCTCGGCCACGATCTCGCTGGCGGGACGGCCGGGTTTTTCGATCACCGCAAACAGCACTTTCCCCTTTGGCGTATCGCGTTCTTCCAGTCTCTCCCTTGGCACGCCCGCGCCCCGGCAAAACCCCTGGATGGCCTTTTGCGGCGCGTCACTGCGCGGACCGCGCCTTTCTTCACGCAGAGCGGGCGATCGCTCCAGCAGGCCCGAGACACTCAGACACAAACGCCGCGGGGTCGAGAATGCCGCGGCATCGGCATAGGTGATGCCCGCCTCGACCAGCCCGTTCGTGACCAGCTTTTGCAAATCCTTCATCGCCTGCGCTTGCATGCGGGCGGGAATTTCCTCGGAAAAGAGTTCTAAGAGCAGGTCGGGCATGTCCTATTCCGCATATTTTTCGTTGAGTTGATGCCAGGCAAAGGCGCGACCGTCCCCATAGACCGCGACGACGCGGTCGACCCCGTCCAGGATATTGCGCTCCGACAGGAAAGCGATCGCCTCGCCCGAGCTCAGATCATCGCTGATCTGCTCAGAATCAAAGCAGGTAAACCATGATGGCGGCTTAAGAGGCGTTGCCGCTTCAAAGACCTTGTATGTTTCGGTGAGCATGGGAATCGAGTTGCCCACATGAAAGCACGCGCGATACTTGAGCGGGCTCGTTCCCGCGTCAAGCACCGTGAAATCGCCAGCCAGAATCGGCACCGGCGCACCACCGCTGTTCAGCGTCAGCCGGATGGCGTAGTCCTTTGGTGTGGTGACGCTGTAATAAGCGTAATTCTGGAAATACCAGAGTGCCGCGGCGAAAACCGCGGTGAAGGCAAGCATGCCGCCCATGAGTGTCCTGCCTTTCACGCCGCCGCCCCGCCACCGATGCCGGTTTGCACGAACGCATCCGCGCAGAGTTTCGCCAGCGCCCGAACGCGCCCGATATAGGCCTGCCGCTCGGTCACGGAAATGACGCCGCGCGCATCCAGAAGGTTAAAGAGGTGGCTTGCCTTGATGCACTGATCATAGGCAGGCTGGGCCATGACAATCTCTTTGCCGGTCTTGGGGTCCGTGACCGGATGCGCAAGGATCGCCGCACATTCAGCCTCGGCGTCCCTGAAATGATCAAAAAGGTTTTCGGTGTTGGCGACATCGAAATTGAAACGGGAATACTCTTCCTCGGTCTGCAAGAAGACATCGCCATAACTTAGCGGCGTGGGCGAATGCGGGTCGTTGTAAGGCATGTCCATGACGTGATCGACACCCAGAACATACATCGCCAGACGCTCCAGCCCATAGGTCAGTTCGCCGGAAACCGGTCGGCAGTCAACCCCGCCGACCTGCTGGAAATAGGTGAACTGGCTGACTTCCATGCCGTCGCACCAGACCTCCCAGCCCAGCCCCCAGGCGCCCAGTGTCGGGCTTTCCCAGTCGTCCTCGACAAAGCGGATGTCGTGCATGTCCATATTGACCCCGATCGCCCGCAAGGAGCCGAGGTAAAGATCCTGAAGATCCGGCGGTGAAGGTTTGATGAGCACCTGAAACTGATAATAATGCTGCAACCGATTGGGATTCTCGCCGTATCGCCCGTCCGTGGGGCGGCGCGAGGGTTGTACATAGGCCGCCGACCAGGGCCTGTCGCCAAGCGAGCGCAGCGTGGTCGCCGGGTGAAACGTCCCCGCGCCGACCTCCATGTCATAAGGCTGAAGGATCGCGCAGCCTTTCGCGGCCCAATAGGCCTGAAGACGCAAGATGACGTCCTGAAAGCTGACGGGCGGTTGTTTTTCCGGGTTCATTTCGTGCTTTCGCCGCAATCCGGCGCCCCAACATGTTTTTGCGCGTTCTCAATAGGCAACAGGCGGGTTATGGTCAATCATCGAAGGGTTGCGGTGACGCATTTGACGTGGGACTTGTTGCGCGTGCCGTTGGTGTATGGTTTTATTGTGAAAAAGCTTGAAAAGGTGGGGAAATGACAAGAGCGGGGTTGTTCGTCCGGGTGGGATTGCTCGTGGTATTGCTGGTAATGCGATTCACGGTGTTTCCCGTAGAAGCGCAGGCCCAGTTCTGGATACAGGTCGAAAGCCAGAACAACATCCGCGACACCCGCGCGCGGGCGCAGTTTTTCGGGGCGAAATTTCCGGAGACCCGCGCCTTTCAGACCACCAGTGGATGGTATGCCATCTCGCTCGGCCCGTATTCGCGAACACAGGCCGACAGCTTGCTGGCCGGTTTGAAGAACGAAAACCGAATTCCCGCCGACAGCCTCGTTTCCGACGGAGCGTCCTATCGCGGGCAGATGTGGCCGCTGGCCGCCAATACGGACACGCCTCTGACAACCGGAGAAGTCGTCATTACCGATCCCGGTTCGACCGGTGAAACTGCGGTCGAAACGACGACGCAGACACCGGCAGCGACCGCAACGCAAACCAGTGCCGAAACGACCACAGACGACGCGACCGCAGCCGACACGACCGCGGCCGAACCCATTGTGGCCGAGGAAACCGAAACACCGGTCGAGCCCGAGGTCGTGACTGCCGAACCGGCACGGCCCGACCCCGACAACCCACTGCCCGATCCGGATATCAGGGCCACGCGCGCGCTGGAACGCAGCTGGACGCGCGACCAGAAAAAGGAATACCAGACCTATATGGTCTGGACGGGGGATTATGCCTCCGGGATCGACGGATCCTATGGACGCGGAACGCGCAAGGCAATCCGGGCCTTTCAGGCGCGGGAAGGGTATGAGGACACCGGCTATCTGACCGAAACGCAAACCGCGCTCCTGAAAAAACGGTATGACGACATGGTGTCGTTTCTGGGTGTGGAAACGATCAGCAACACCGATGCCGGCATCGAGATGCAATATCCGGCGAACCTTGTGGAATTCGGACATTACGAGCCGCCCTTCATCCACTTCAAACCCAAACCCGGCAGCAAGGTCAGGATGATGCTGATCAGCCAGGAAGGGGGCCGTGACGTTCTGGGAAGCCTTTATGACATCATGGAGACTTTTGAGTACATCCCCCGCGAGGGCTATCGCGTGCGCAAGCGCAACTGGTTCGTTCTGTCCGGTCGCGACGACAAGGTCGTGTCCTATACATACGCCAAGACAACCAAGGACACGGTCAAGGGGTTCACGCTGGTCTGGCCCCCCGAGATGGACAACGTGATGCAACCTCTGGCCGCGGCGATGTATAACAGTTTCACGACGCTGGATTCATACGTTCTGGACGAAACCCTGGGATATGGGCAGGGCGATGACGAACCGGTCGACCTTACCACCGGCATCGATACGGCGACCCCTCAGCGCGCCGCGACGGGTTTCGTGATTTCCAGCGATGGCGTGGTCGTGACCAACACCTCCAACATCGACACCTGCGCACGTGTGACGATTGGCGACAATATCGATCTCAGGCTTGTCGCACGCAACCGGAAGATGGAACTGGCCGTGCTCCGGCCCGTCACGGCTTATACGCCGCCGTCCTTTGCGCTTTTTTCCGATGAATCGCCGCAGCTTGGCACCGAGGTCACGGTTGCGGGGTTTTCCTTTCCCGACGTGATGGACGTCGCGACGCTGAATTACGGAACCCTGACAGCAACCACCGGACGGGGGGGGAACAAGACCTCGATGCGCGTGTCGGCCTTTCTGGAAACCGGTGACACGGGCGGGCCGGTTCTGGACGACCGCGGGGCGGTTGTCGGCATGCGCCTGCAACGCAGCGATCAGGAAACCGGTTTGCCGGAATACGTGAATTTTGCGCTGCGCTCCGGCCCGATCATGGCGCTTCTGGACCGTCATGAGCTGACATATGGACGGGCGAAATCGTTTGATGCCGTCGCGCCCGAGGATCTGGCCTATATGGCCGGGGATTTCACCGTAAAGGTCGCGTGCTGGAAGTGAACGGCACCGGCGGGCTTGACCGCCTTGTCAGAATGTCCCATTCGTGCGGCCATGATCTACAAGATATTCCGCCGGGACGAATGGGAAGTGTTGCGCAGCGTCGGGCAGACCGACGGGGCGCCGATCGATCTGGCTGACGGTTTCATCCACTTTTCCACCGCCGCGCAGGCTCGCGAAACCGCCGCCAAACACTTTGCCGGCGCTGACGGTTTGTGGCTTGCGGCGATCGATGATGGCGCTTTGGGCGATGCGCTCCGGTGGGAAACCTCACGTGGCGGGCAATTATTTCCCCACCTTTATCGTGCGCTTAGGCTTTGCGAGGTGATCTCGTGCGTTCCCCTGCCCCTTGGCCCGCAGGGGCACCTGTTCCCGGAAGATCCGGCGTGAGGCTCCCAGAGCGCGCCGCACTCTGGGGTCTTCACCGTCTGGACCCGGAAATTGCCCATGACCTGTCGCTTGCGGCCCTTCGCCTTGGGCTGGCGCGACGGCAGGCACCGCCAAGCAGTGACCGCCTCAGAACCCGGATTGCCGGACTTGATCTGCCGAACCCCGTGGGGCTGGCGGCGGGGTATGACAAGAACGCGGTCGCGGTCGGACCGCTCTTGGGTTTGGGGTTCGGCTTTGTGGAATTGGGGGCGGCAACACCGCTGGCGCAAGGCGGCAACCCAAAACCGCGCCTGTTCCGGCTGCCGGAAGATCGCGCGATCATCAACCGTTTCGGGTTCAACAATCAAGGCGCCGAAAGGATCGCCGCCCGGCTGGCCACCCGTCCCGGCGGGCACGGGATCGTCGGTCTTAATCTTGGGGCCAACAAGACCAGCCCGGACCGGCCCGGGGATTATGCCTCGGTACTGGCGACATGCGGCAGGTTCGTCGATTTCGTGACGCTCAACGTTTCGTCCCCCAACACCGAAAACCTGCGCGATCTGCAAGGAGCCGCGGCGTTGGACGTGCTTTTGTCGCGGGTTCTTGCCGCGCGAAATGACGGTTTCCCGGACTTGCCCGTCTTTCTGAAGATCGCGCCCGATCTGACGGACGGGGAAATTGCGCAGATCGCTACTATCGCGCGGAAAGCGGGGATCAGCGCCATTGTCGCAACCAACACGACACTGGCGCGCGAAGGTCTTAAGAGCCCCGCAAAATCGGAAACCGGCGGACTGTCGGGTGCGCCGCTCTTCAAACGCGCAACGCGTGTTCTGGCGCGCCTGTCGCAGGCCTGCGGCCCCGATCTGCCCCTGATCGGCGTCGGTGGGATCGGTTCGCCCGAAGACGCCTATACCAAGATCAAGGCCGGCGCTTCGGCGGTGCAGGTTCTCAGCGCGCTCGTCTATCAGGGAACCGGGTTGCCGGTTGATATCGCGCTCGGGCTGGAGCGGCTGTTGGCACGGGACGGGTTTCTGAACGTGGCGGAGGCTGTCGGGGTCGAGGCGGACACCTACGCCTGAGCACGCGCGGGCGGCTCGTGATCCGCTGCCGCCTCGAGCGACGGATAACGCCACCCCAGCGTCACCGCGCGCGCTGCGAAAAACACCATGATCGCCGCCCATAACCCGTGATTTCCCCATGCCGGAAGCAGGATCCACACCGCCAGCGCATAAGCGGCGACCGACCACACCATGGCCCGGCGCATGTCCCCGGTGCGCGTTGCCCCGATAAAGATGCCGTCCAGCATCCAGCTTGAAATCCCGACCAGGGGTGCTGCGATCAGCCACGGCAGATAGACCAGCGCGGTTTCGCGCACTTCGGGCGACGTCGTCATCAGGCGTATGATCGACCCGCCGAACAGGGCAAATGCCATCGCGAACGCCAAAACGATCAGCGCGCTCCAGAAACTGGTCAGCAGCGCCGCCCGCCGCAGTGCCGCGCGATTGCCGCGCCCCATCGCCTGCCCCACCAGCGTTTCCGCGGCAAAGGCAAACCCGTCCAGCCCATAGGCCGTGATGTGCAGGAATTGCAGCAAGACCTGATTGGCCGCCAACGTCGCATCCCCAAGACCGGCCCCGAGAAACAGAAAAGAAAGAAAGGCCGCCTGCAAGAGCATCGAGCGCACCATGATATCGCCATTGACGACCAGCATCCGGCGCAGGCGGATGAGGTCGAAAATGCGCGCCCAGTTGCGCCATGCCCCTGCCTGAAACCCGGCGCGACACAGCCAAAGCCCCAGCGCGAGGCCCGACCATTCCGACAAGAGGCTTGCGATGGCCACACCCGATACACCCCAGCCGTTTCCCAGAACGAACCAGACATCCAGAATGACATTCAGCCCGTTCATCCAGATTTGCAAAGCCAGAACGGCGCGCGTCCGCTCCAGCGCGATCAGCCAACCGGTCATGCCGTAAATGGAAATCGCCGCCGGGGCGGAAAAGAGGCGGATCGAAATGTAGTCGCGCGCGAGGCTTTCAACCTCGGGCGACGCCGGCGATATCCTGAACACCGCCCACATCAGCGGCGCCTGCAATAAGACCAGCACCAGACCCGCGCTCAGACCGCTCATCAACACCCGCATGAGCATCGCCTGAATTTCGTCCTGATCCCCTGCCCCATGGGCCTGCGACGTCAGCCCGGTCGTTCCCATCCTGAGGAACCCGAATATCCAGTAAATGGCCGTCAGCGAGATCGCACCGATCCCGACGGCCCCGATGGGCGCGGCCAAGCCAAGCTGCCCGACAACGCCGGTATCCATGAACCCAAGGAGCGGCACGGTCGCATTCGCCAGAACGATCGGGACGGCAATTTTCAGAACGCGCCTGTGCCCCAACTCTGCGGACACGCGATCAGTCATCGCGCTCGGGCATCAGGAAATGACCTGTGGCCTGCGCGAACAGGCGCGCACGATTGTCCTGCCACCCCTCGACATGAACCGACGCATACCGCCGCCCCGAACGATTGACGCTGGCCCGCGCATAACAATCCCGCGGCAGGCCCGAGCGCAGGTAATCCGTGCTGAAATCAATCGTCTTGGGCATGCGTGGCAAATGACCGGGGTCCCAGCTGTCAACCTCGCGATGACCGTTTTCCATGTGTTCCCAGGCGATATTCCAGCTGAGAACCACGATGGCCGTGACTTCCAGAAAAGCCGCCGTGACGCCGCCGTGAAGGGCGGGCAGGATCGGGTTGCCGATCAGCTTTTCCTCAAACGGCATCACCGCCGTCAACTCGTCTCCGCGTCGATCAAAGCTGATCCCGAGAAACTGAATATAGGGAACCCCTTCAACCAGCGCGCGCAACGCCTGATCGCGACGGCTGCGCACAACCGCGACGGGTTCCGGTCTGGGCCTGCTCATGTGAACAGCCTCTTTTCACGGCTTTCCACGGTGAACGCCCCGGTGGCGGTTGCAACCGGACGTTCAAAATCAGCGTCATAGGCCGTTGCGCGGACAAAGGCGACCGACCGGGTGACATGATAGCATTCCGCACGCGCAACGATCGGCTGGTTTGGCTGCGCAGGACGCATGTAATTGATGCGCAGATCAATCGTCGCCGTCCCGGGGGGCGATTGCGGATGGGAAACGACCGCCGCCCCGCAGCAGGTGTCGATCAAGGCCGAGACCGCCCCCCCATGGACCACACCCGTTTGCGGATCCCCGACAAGCTTTTCGTCATAGGGCATGGAAACCTCGGCCCGGCCATCGCCGAGACTCTCCATGCGCAGACCAAGGGCGCGCGTGTGGGGTATGGCCTCCATGAACTGGCGGGCGATCTTTGAATTCTTCTCTGGCGTCATGGTCCCGATCCGGTTTTCGCATCTGGTGTTTCGCGTTTCCCGGAAACACCCCGATTGCCCCTTGTTATTTGGCCTTGCCAACAGCTTCGCAAGGGGAAAATCCCGGCAGCGGGGGTTTTGCGTCCATAAACCGTCGCCTGGGTCGTGCGCGCACATGATCGCGGCAGGATCGCGCACATCGGTATTGGCGACCAGCCCGGACCTTGGGCTTGATATTTCAGACAATCCGGGCCAGCATTTCGGGTGCAATCTTGGGAACCCGGTGCATGGAAAGTGAAAGACTGACCCTGAAGGAAATGTGCGCGCGCTTTGGCGTCACGCCGCGCACGCTCAGGCATTATGAATATATCGAGTTGCTGCAACCCCAAAAAGAAGGGCGCAGTCGCTATTACTCCCATCGTGAAATCGCGCGCCTCAGGCTGATCCTGCGCGGGCGAAAATTCGGTTTCGCACTTGAGGAAGTTCGCCAGTGGTTGCTCTTGTACGATGCCGACCCGCAAAACAGACTGCAAATGGAAACATGGATCGAAATGTCCGAACGTCAGATCGACGAATTGGAGAACCGCGTTCTGGAACTGCAGGAAACCATCGCCGAACTGCGCCGACTTCGCGATCTGACCCGGCGTGCGTTAAGTGGGTAGGTTGACGCAATTCAATTTGACGTAACGTATTTTGACGTAAACGTCATTTGCCCCTTGTTTTGCCCGCGCCTAGTCTGCATCTGTTTTCCATGACCGGCAATCACGAGGGTTCCATGACCGAGATGCGCCTGACCATCCGGCAGATGTGCGATGAATTCGACGTGACGGCACGCACCTTGCGGTTTTATGAAGCCAAGGAACTGTTATGCCCTGAACGGATCGGGCAAAAACGATTGTTCACCAAGCGCGACCACGGGCGGATGAAACTGATCGTCCGGGGCAAGCGATTTGGTTTCAGCCTCGAAGAAATCCGTCAGTTGCTGGAACTCTACTACCTAGGCGATTCACAGCGGTTGCAGATCACACGCACGCTGGAAATCGCCAGAAACCGCCTTTGTGACATGGAAACACGGCGCGACGAGCTCAACACGGCCATTCAAGATTTGAAATCCCAGATATCGGAGGGCGGACAGTTCCTGGCGGACCTTCAGCCCGAAAACGACGACGCCGAATAAGGAAACCACGATCATGCCTACCTATCACGCACCCACCAAGGACATGGCGTTTCTGCTCCATGATGTTCTGAAAGTCACGTCAAGCGACATTCCGGGCTATGACGAGCTCGAGCCGGACTTCACCGCTGCCGTCCTTGAAGAGGTCGGAAAAATCGCGTCCGAGGTGCTGACCCCCCTCAACGTCGTTGGCGACAAGGAAGGCTGCCGTTTGGAAAACGGGGTCGTCTATACGCCAACCGGGTTCAAGGCGGCGTTCGATCAGGTGCGCCAGGCGGAATGGCCGGGCCTTGCGTGCGATCCGGAATATGGCGGGCAAGGCATGCCCAATGTCATCGGAACGGCTGTCAGCGAAATGTTCAACGCCGCCAACCAGGCATTTGCAATGTATCAGGGGCTGACCAACGGGGCCTATGCCTCGATCCATGCCCATGGCAGCGCTGAACAAAAGGCAAAATATCTGCCGAAGATGACGAACTGTGAATGGACCGGCACCATGAACCTGACCGAACCGCATTGCGGCACTGATCTGGGCATGATGCGCACCAGGGCCGAACCGCAGGGCGACGGGTCTTACAAGATCAGCGGGCAGAAAATCTTCATCTCGGCGGGCGAACACGACATGTCCGACAACATCATTCATCTGGTGTTGGCCAAAATCACCGGCGGCCCCGACGGGATCAAGGGTGTGTCGCTTTTCATTGTTCCAAAAATACTCGTAAACGAGGACGGGTCTCTCGGGGCGCGAAACGGGGTCTCCGTCGGCTCGATCGAAGAAAAAATGGGCATCCACGGCAATTCGACCTGTGTGATGAACTACGACGGCGCCACCGGGTATCTGCTTGGCGACGAACACAAAGGCATGCGCGCCATGTTCACGATGATGAACCACGCGCGCCTTGGCGTAGGTCTGCAAGGGGTGGCGCAAGCCGAGGCCGCCTATCAAAACGCGGTCATCTACGCCAACGAACGCCTTCAGGGCCGCGCCGTCACGGGGACCGAAAACCCCGATGGTCCGGCCGATCCCCTGATCGTGCACCCCGACATTCGCCGTTCCCTGATGGATCAGAAAAGTTTTATCGAGGGCGCGCGGGCCTTTACCCTCTTCTCCGCAAGTTTGCTTGATGCGGCTGATCGCTCGGACGACAAGGATGCGCTGGGGATGGTGTCTTTACTGACGCCGGTCATCAAGGGCTTTCTGACCGATCAGGGCTATGACATGACGATCAAGGCCCAGCAGATCTATGGCGGGCACGGGTATATCGAGGAACAGGGCATGAGCCAGTTCACCCGCGACGCGCGCATCGCCATGATCTACGAAGGCGCCAACGGCGTTCAGGCGCTGGACCTTGTCGGGCGCAAGCTCGCGGCGGATGGCGGCAAGCATGTTTTGGCGTTCTTTGATATGGTCAAGACCTTCATCAAGGAAAACGAAGGCGATGAAGCCCTGAAAGCGGGCTTCCTTGATCCACTGAAACAGGCCAGCAAGGATTTGCAGGCCGCCGGCATGTATTTCATGTCCGAGGGCATGAAAAACCCCAACGCGGCCTTGTCGGGGTCCAATGATTTCATGCACCTCTTTGGTCATGTCTGCCTTGGACTGATGTGGGCGCGGATGGCGAAAGCCGCGAACACGGCCCTTGCAAACGGCGCCTCCGACGCGGAATTCTATGAGACCAAGCTGGCCACCGGGCGCTATTATATGGCCCGCCAATTGCCCGCCACCGGTTTGCACCTTGCGCGGATCCAATCGGGTGCCGACCCGGTCATGGCGCTGGCAGCGGGGGCATTCTGATGACGGGCACGACCTCGACAAACCTTTCATCTGACTGGATGACGGACGAGCACAGGATGCTCGAAGAAATGACTGAAAGCTTCATTCAAACCGAATGGGCGCCCAAATTCGACAAATGGCGGAAACAGGGCGAAATGGATCGCTCGACTTGGGCCGAGGCCGGAGAACTCGGCCTGCTTTGCCCGTCAATCCCCGAGGAATACGGTGGCCCGGGCGGGGACTTTGGGCACGAGGCCGTTATCCTGATGGCCGGAAGCCGCAATAATCTGGCTTCCTGGGGGCAAGGCATCCATTCAGGCATCGTTGCCCATTACATCCTGAATTGCGGGACTGAAGACCAGAAAAAGCGCTGGCTGCCAAAGCTTGTGACCGGCGAACTGGTGGCTGCACTGGCGATGACCGAACCGTCTGGCGGATCAGATGTGCAGGCGATCAAGACGCGGGCGATCAAAGAGGGAAATTCTTACCGGATGACCGGGTCCAAGACCTTCATTACCAATGGTCAGCACGCCAATCTGATTGTCGTTGCGGCCAAGACCGATCCCAGCCAGGGCGCCAAGGGGACATCCCTGATGGTCCTGGAAACCGACGGCGCCGAGGGGTTCACCCGTGGGCGCAACCTGGACAAGATCGGGCTGAAGGCGGGTGACACGTCGGAACTTTTCTTTGACAACGTGGAAATCCCGCCGGAAAACCTTTTGGGCGGCGAGGAAGGCCGCGGCTTTTATCAGATGATGCAGCAATTGCCGCAGGAACGCCTGATCATCGGCTGCGGGGCCGTTGGTGCGATGGAAGGGGCCGTTGCCCTGACGATCGATTATTGCCGCGAGCGTCAGGCCTTTGGCGGCAACCTGATGCAATTTCAGAACACGCGGTTCAAACTGGCGGAATGCAAGACAAACACAGCCGTTTCGCGGGCCTTTCTGGACAGTTGCATCACGGCCCACCTGAAAGGTGAGTTGACCGTGGAAACGGCCGCCATGTGCAAATACTGGCTGAGCGACATGCAAGGGAAAGTGCTCGACGAATGCCTGCAACTTCACGGCGGCTACGGGTTCATGCAGGAATACGCGGTTGCGGAAATGTGGACGGATGCGCGCGTACAACGCATTTACGGCGGCACGAACGAAATCATGAAAGAGCTGATCGGACGGGGTTTATGAATATCGCACCTTATGGGAACGCGAGGGCGTGGGGATGCCTCCGGCGGGAGTATTTTGCGAACAATGATGTGGAATGCTTTCGTCTGCCGGAAATGGCGGCATATGCCGGAGTTGACAGAAAAGGAAACGGGACATGACGATCAAACTCTATTGTTTTGGCGAAAGCGGCAACAGTTACAAGGCCGCGCTGGCGCTGGAACTGTCCGGGCTGGACTGGGAGCCGGTTTTTGTTGATTTCTTCAACGGCGAAACCCGAAGCGAAGCGTTTCGTGCCAATATCAACCCGCTGGGCGAAGCGCCCGTGATGGTCGACGGCGACGTCAACCTGTCGCAATCCGGGGCCATTCAGGATTATGTGGCCGAGAAATCGGGCAAGCTTGGGGGCAAAACATCGCACGAGCGCCGTGAAATCCTGCG
>CAYXNM010000073.1:0-10151 GCA_964466385.1 uncultured Rhodobacter sp.
TGAACGCGTGCCGCGATCTCCTGCCTGCCCCATAATCAAGGGTTGGTCATTGGACGTGCTGGTATCAGACACCGGCAAGACGCGGCGAACTCCGGCGATTCGATCAACCGCCATGGTCAGGGCTGCTTGTCGTCGTCCGCGTCCTCGTCGTCCTTGCTTTCGGGCAGGTTGAAAAGGCTTTCCGCATCCACAAGGTTGCTTTCTTCTTCCTCGTCCTCGGCAGCACCGAGCGAAAAGGTTTCCAGCCCCGAAATGTTGGAAGGCATCCTGGGTTCGGCATCCATCTGAAGCGATTGCTCGGTCGACACGAGCTTCATACGCTCGTCATCCGACATGACCTCACCCGCTTTGGCTTTTTTCGCGGCAGCCTTTCGAACGGCGGCGTCAAGCTCTCCCTGTTTGCACATGCCAAGGGCCACCGGGTCAACGGGCTGGATGTTGTTCATGTTCCAGTGCGTGCGCTCGCGAATGGCCTGGATTGTCGGTTTTGTCGTTCCCACAAGTTTTGAGATCTGACTGTCGGCCAGTTCCGGGTGAAACTTGACCAGCCAGGCAATGGCGCTTGGGCGATCCTGACGTTTTGACAGCGGTGTATAGCGCGGGCCCTTGCGTTTCAGTTCGCCTTCCGCGGCCGGATTGAATTTCAGCTTGAGCTTGACAGCGGGATCTTTTTCAGCGGCCTCGATCACGTCGGCATCCAGTTGCGTGTTGGCAATCGGGTCAAACCCCTTGATCCCGACAGCCACTTCGCCGTCAGCAATGCCGTTCACTTCCAGTTCGTGAAGGCCGCAGAAATCTGCGATCTGCTTGAAAGTCAGGGTGGTGTTATCGACCAGCCAGACCGCGGTTGCTTTTGCCATGATGGGCAGCGCCATGAGATTTCCTCCGGTTAAACACGTCTTCTCCGCTCGGTGAAACCGGTTTGCGGAATTCCGCGAAGCGCAGTTCTCAAAGGGGAAGTGAGCGTGTATATAGGAGGTATCGGGCAGATTGAAAAGGGGGCTTTTCGTGTTACGCCTTTTTGCGGTTGTGATGTTGATCGTCCTGACAATCGGGCACGCCGTTGCGGGTTCAAAAGTCGCGGGAAAGTTCGATTATTATGTCCTCGCGCTTAGCTGGACACCCAGTTTTTGTGCAATTTCGGGTGATTCGCGCGCGCCGGATCAGTGCGGGGATCAAAGCGATCTTGGCTTTACGCTGCACGGGCTGTGGCCCCAGTACGAAAAGGGATGGCCGTCATTTTGCAAGACCACTGCCCGTGCGCCCACGCGCAGGATGACGCGAAACATGATCGATATCATGGGGTCTGACGGACTGGCCTGGCATGAATGGGACAAGCACGGGCGATGCTCGGGACTTGCGGCTGAAACCTATTTCACGGCCTCAAGAACGGCCTATGACCAGATTGCGCGCCCCGCGATTTTCCGCCGATTACTCAAGGAAATCAAACTCCCCGCCAAGGTTGTCGAGTCGGCCTTTCTGAAGGAGAACCCGGCCTTGTCGCCGGACATGGTCACCGTCACCTGCAAACGCGGCCATTTTCAGGAGGTCCGCATCTGTCTCACGAAAGAGCTGGAACCCCGCGCCTGCGGTGTCGATGTCAGGCAGGACTGCACGCAAAACGTGATCTTTCCACCGGTTCGCTGACCGGCGGGCAATTGGCAGGCGCGGCCGTTTGCGTTAAGAGCCGCCAGAACGTTACGAACGGGCCCCTATATGCCACACCACCGCGCTGAACTTTTGATGCCCGCGGGCAACCTCCGCAAACTGAAGATGGCCGTGCTTTATGGCGCGGATGCGGTTTATCTGGGCACGCCGGATATGAGCCTGCGCACCAAATCCCAGTTCTCGCTTGAGGACGTGATCGAAGGGGTGAATTTCTGCCATGACCACGGCAAGCGCGCATATCTTACGCTGAACCTTTTCAGTCATAACAAGGACGTGCCCAAGCTTGACGAATACATCGAAACCGTGCGCAAGGTGGCCCCTGACGGTCTGATCATCGCCGATCCGGGTGTTTTTCAATATGTGCACGATCGCGCACCCGAATTGCCGCTCCACATTTCCACGCAAAGCAACGTTTCGTCCTATCTTTCGGTCGATTTCTGGAGAGCACAGGGCGCCGATCTGGTCGTTCTTGCGCGCGAGGTTTCCTTTTCCGAACTGACCGAAATCCGCGAAAGATGCCCCGACATCAAGCTGGAGGCCTTCGTCCATGGCGCCATGTGCATGACCTATTCGGGCCGCTGCCTTTTGTCCAATTTCATGTCCGAACGCGGCGCTAACCAGGGCAATTGCGCCAATTCGTGCCGCTGGAATTACAACGTGCGCATGCGCCTTAAGGATGGCACGGTTCAGGCACTGGACATCAACGAAGACAACGCCGATATGTTCGAGTTTCTGCTGGAAGAAGGCTGCCGCCCCGGTGAACTGATGCCGATCGAGGAAGACGGGCGCGGGTCATACATCCTTAATTCCCGCGATCTCTGCATCATGCCGAAACTGGACGAATACCTGAATATCGGGGTGGATTCCCTGAAGGTCGAGGGGCGCGGCAAGTCGGAATACTACGTTGCCGTCGTTGCCCGCGCCTACCGGCAGGCCATCGACGATTATTACGAGGATCCCGAAAACTGGACCCCCGCCCCCTATATGGCCGAGCTTGAGACCGTCGGAAACCGCGGCTACACGCTGGCATTTCACGACGGGCGCCTGACGAATTACGCCCATGACTACGAAAACACCGCCGCGATTGCCCAATGGGAATATGCCGGGGTTGTGACCTCTGTGACCGATGACGCGTTCCTGGTTGAGGTCAAGAACAAGCTGGCCGCAGGCGAGGTGCTGGATTTCGTGTCCCCTCTCTGCCGCGAAACGGTTCTGCTGCGCGCGTATGAATACGAAGATGCCGCCAGCGGCGAAATCCGCGACGTCGTGCAAGGCGGCACGCAGACGACCATCCGCATTCCGTTTTCCCTGTTTGACCACGAGGATATCGACGATCTAAAGGCTCGCTTCCCTGTTTTCACAGTTTTGCGCAAGGAAAAGGCCTTGTCTCCCGAACAATGGAACCGGGTCCGATTCGACAAGCTGGTGCAGGGGCTGGAAACCAAGGGCCAGCGCAATGAAAAGGCGTATACACGGCGGCGCGACGCGCTGGCAAAAAGCAAGGCCGACACGAAAGACCGCCGTTTCCGGACCAACCGCGCCGGCACGGACGGGTGTTGCGGCAAAGGGTGCAACGGCTGCCTGATCTTCTGGCAGGACGCGGACTATGCAAAAGCCCGTGCGATCCTGCTGGAACGCAAACAGGGCGAGCAACTCTCCCGCGCCGAGGCGCGCGCCCTGAAAGGCGTCGCGGCCCAGTAGCGTCAGCGTTGCGCGGTTTTCCAGCGCGGCGAGATCCAGGGTTCGGCGTTTGAAACCGGCAAGGGATCGCGCCCGAGAATGTGGTCGCTGGCCTTTTCCCCGACCATGATCGACGGACCGTTGAGGTTGCCGTTCGTGATCCTCGGAAAGATCGAACTGTCCGCCACGCGCAGGCTCTCAACCCCGATCACACGGCACTCAGGATCGACAACCGCCATGGCATCCCCGATCCGCCCCATCTTGCAGGTTCCACACGGGTGATACGCACTTTCGGCGTGATCGCGGATGAAACCATCCAGTTCCTCGTCGGTGTTCACGGCGGCGCCCGGTTGAATTTCGTACCCTGCATAGGGTTTGAACGCCTCTTGCGCAAAAATCTCGCGCGTCAGGCGGATGGCGCGGCGAAAATCGCGCCAATCATTGGGGGCGCTCATGTAATCGAACCGGATTTCCGGCGGGGTTGCCGGGTCCGCAGACGCCAGCGTCACAGCCCCACGCGAGGCGGACCGCATCGGGCCGACATGGGCCTGAAACCCGTGCCCTTCCGCAGCAACCTTGCCGTCATAACGAACGGCGATTGGCAGGAAATGGTACTGGATATCCGGATATTCCACGCCCGCATCCGAACGGATGAAAGCCGCGCTTTCGAACTGGTTCGAAGCCCCCAACCCCGTCTTGGTAAACAACCATTGCGCCCCAATGACGGCTTTTGAAAACAGGTTCCAGTGCTTGTAAAGCGTGATGGGTTTGAGGCTGGTCATCTGGATATAAAGTTCCAGATGATCCTGAAGGTTCTGCCCAACCCCTTTGCGATCCGCAACGGGCGTGATGCCGTGTTCGGCCAGATGCGCCGCCGGACCGATCCCTGACAGCATCAGGATCTTGGGCGAATTAATGGCGCTGGCGGCGATGATCACCTCGCGGCGGGCGCGGACGACCTCGCGCGAACCACCCCGGCTGATCTCAACCCCCGAGGCCCTGCCCTCCTTGATTTCCACCTTGCGCACGAACCCGTTGACCAGCGTGACATTCGGCCGTCTGAGGGCTGCTCGTAGATAGGCATTCGCCGCAGACCAGCGCCGCCCGCGCCAGACGGTTTGTTCCATCGGGCCAAAGCCTTCCTGCTTTTCCCCGTTGTAGTCCTGCGTGACTTCATAACCGGCCTGACGGCCCGCATCCACAAAGGCCTGAAACAGCGGATTTTTTCGCGGACCACGGGTCACATGCAGCGGCCCGTCCGTCCCGCGCCAAGCGCCGTCGCCCCCGTGGCCGCCGTCATGCCAGTGTTCCATCCGCTTGAAATAGGGCAAGACATCGCCATACCCCCAACCAGCGGCACCGCTTTCCTGCCAGTGATCAAAGTCCCGCGCGTGTCCGCGCACGTAAACCATTCCGTTGATCGAGCTTGATCCGCCGATGACTTTGCCCCGCGGCGTTGCCAACCTGCGGTCGCCGAGATGCGGTTCGGGCTGGCTTTGATACCCCCAGTCGTACCGTTTCATGTTCATGGGATAAGACAGCGCTGCGGGCATCTGGATGAAAGGGCCCGCATCCGAGCCGCCATGCTCGATCACGATGACCGAATTCCTGCCGTCCTCGGACAACCGATAGGCCATCGCGCATCCCGCACTTCCGGCCCCGACAATCACGAAATCGGCTTCATTCATGACACGACCCCCATACTCAACCCTCTGTCTTTGTGGAAAAAATATCCAAATTCCCACATCTTCAACCAAACGATATGCCGACGCATACGCGCACCAACCGCGCCACAATCTTCAATCTCCACGTGGAAACCTTTTTGCATCTTCCAGCACATTCAGATCCATGTGATTGCGCATGTACCGCTCGGACGCCTTTTGCAGGGGCTGGAAATCCCAAGGGTAATAGCCGCCACTGCGCAGGGCGTGATAAACAACATGCCGCCGCGCCTGCGAGGATCGGACCTCGGCATCGAAATGTTCAAGGTTCCAGCGCGTCTTCGCCTTGTGACGCAAACTGGCGATCGTTCCCTGCTGCGCCGAATCTTTGGCGAGGTTGTGCAGTTCATCGGGGTCGTTTTCCAGATCAAACAACTGCTCCGGGTCAAGCGAACAAAGGTTATATTTCCACTTCCCGTACCGGAGCGAGACCAAGGGCGCAGTGCTGGCCTCGGCGGCGTATTCCATGGCGACGGGGGCCGTCCTCTCGGTGCCATTTGCCAACGGCACCAGACTTTCGCCATCGGTCCAGGGCATGATTTCCGACATGTCCACACCCGCCAGATCGCAAAGCGTGGGCGTCACATCCAGCGTTGAAACCGGGGCCTTTACGCATGCGGGCTTGACCCCCGGTGCCGCGATCATCAAAGGCACGCGTGAGGAGCCTTCAAAGAACGTCATCTTGAACCACAACCCGCGTTCGCCCAACATGTCCCCGTGATCCGAAACGAAAAGAATGATCGCCTCCTGCCCCGTTGCCGTAAGCGCCTCCATCATCTCGCCGATCTTGTCGTCCAGATACGAGATATTGGCGAAATACGCCCGACGCGCGCGCTTGATGTTGTCCTCGGTGATCGAAAAACTTCGCCAGTCATTCGCATCAAAAATGCGTTTGGAATGGGCGTCCTGATCCTCGTAAGGAATAGCGGCAACTTCTGGCAGAAGATGGTCGCAATCCTCATAAAGATCCCAGTATTTCCGGCGCGCCACATAAGGATCGTGGGGGTGGGTGAAACTGGCCGTCAGGCACCAGGGCCGATTGTCCTGCCCCCGCGACAGATCGTAAATCTTGCGCGTGGCGTGATAGGCAACTTCGTCGTCATATTCCATCTGGTTGGTGATCTCGGCAACACCTGCGCCCGTGACGGACCCCATATTGTGATACCACCAGTCAATCCGCTCGCCCGGTTTGCGGTAGTCGGGCGTCCAGCCGAAATCGGCCGGATAAATGTCTGTGGTCAGGCGTTCCTCGAAACCATGGAGCTGGTCGGGACCGACGAAATGCATCTTGCCGGAAAGGCAGGTCTGATACCCTTGCCTGCGCAAATGATGGGCGTAGGTGGGAATCGAGGACGCAAATTCCGCCGCGTTGTCATAGACCCCCGTGCGCGAGGGCAACTGTCCCGACATGAAACTGGCCCGGCCCGGCGCACAAAGCGGCGAGGCTGTATAAGTATTGGCAAACCTGACCGATCGCGCGGCCAGTTTTCGCAGGTTTGGCACATGCAGCCAGTCAACGGGTCCATCCGGGAACAGCGTACCATTCAGTTGATCGACCATGATGATCAGAATGTTGGGCTTGCTCATATCCGCTCGCCATATGTCAGTTTGATATCAAGATAATCCCACACCAGACCCATCGTCTGGAACCGGTCCAGCGGGTTTTCGCGCAGCGCCTGACGCACGTAAAGGCCGTCGATCAACGCCGCCAGACCTGCCGCGATCAGTTCTGCGTTGGCCGCGTTCGTCAGGTGTCGCAGATTATAGACCAGATTGCTGTGCAGCCGATGCGTGTACACCTTCAATAGGCGCTTCGCGCCGGTGGAATGCTGGGCCTGAACGTAAAACGTCAGCCATGACGAGATCACTTCGGGCGCGAACTCATCCTCGTCGAAACTGGCGGCGATGATGGCGTTCAGGCGTTCGCGCGGTGTGCGCGCCAGTTGCAACTCGGCCCTAGCGCGCAGCCCAAAGGATTTCATGATGTGGCTCATCGCGGCCAGGAAGATGCGTTCCTTGCTGCCGAAATAGTGATGCGCCAACCCGCTGGAAACACCGGCCCGCCGGGCGATTTGCCCCACGGTGACATCAAGCGAGCCGGCCGCGCCGATCTCGGCGATCGCGGCCTGAACGATTTCCGCCCGCCTGATGGTTTCCATTCCGACTTTTGGCACGTCGCCTCCGAAAACTTTACTTGCATTTCCTTTCTGGATCATTCTTAATTGACTAGTCAATCAATAAAACGCAAGCAAGAACGGGAGATCTTCTGAAATGCACAAACTGAAACTTACGGCAGCCACTGCCGCGATGACCGCTGTCCTGTCCACGGCGGCTTTTGCCGATTGTGGGTCGGTCACCTTTTCCGACGTCGGCTGGACCGACATCACCGCAACGACCGCTGCGACCAACACCGTGCTGAGCGCGCTCGGCTACAACGTCGACGTCAAGGTCTTGTCCGTTCCCGTGACCTATGCGTCCATGGCGGGCGGCGACGTGGACGTGTTCCTTGGCAACTGGATGCCGACGATGGAAGGCGATATCGGCAGCTACAGGGACGCAGGGACCGTTGATACGGTGCGCGAAAACCTTGAAGGCGCGAAATACACGCTGGCCGTCAATCAGGCGGCGGCGGACATGGGCATCAAGGATTTTGGCGATATCGCGGCCAACAGGGACGCGCTTGACGGCAAGATTTATGGAATCGAACCGGGCAATGACGGCAACCGACTGATCATGGACATGATCGGGAAGAACGCTTTTGGGCTTGACGGTTTCAAGGTGGTCGAGTCCTCCGAACAGGGCATGCTGGCGCAAGTCGCGCGCAACACCAAGAAGAGCGAGCCGATCGTCTTTCTGGGTTGGGAACCCCACCCGATGAACGCCAATTTCAAGATGTCCTATCTGACGGGTGGCGACGATTATTTCGGCCCTGATCTGGGTGGCGCGACGGTCTACACCAACACGCGGGCCGGTTACAGTTCGGAGTGCCCGAACGTGGGCGCATTACTGGGCAACCTCAAATTCAGCCTGGCGATGGAGAACGAGATCATGGGCGCCATTCTCAACGATGGCGAAGAACCCAATGCGGCGGCGGCTTCGTGGCTGAAAGCCAACCCGGACGTTCTTGAAGGCTGGCTCGCCGGGGTCAAGACCAAGGACGGCGACGACGCGATGCCTGCGGTCAAAGCGGCGCTCGGTCTCTGAGACGGTCCTGAAAACCAAGGCCTCGCCGCGCGTCGGCGGGGCTTTTTGTATCATTCACGGGGTGGGGCATGGACTGGCTGACAACGACGAAAATACCGATCGGGAAAACCGCCAAGTTGGTTTTTGACTGGCTGCAGGACAATGCGGAATGGTTTTTTGACGGACTTTCCGTGGGACTGGAATGGTTGATCGAATCCATTCTGTGGATTCTTCAGACGCCGCATCCCTTTGTTATCGTGGCGGTTTTCGTTGCCATCACCTGGGGCATCCAGCGGTCGTGGAAAACCTGCCTGCTGGTTTTGCTGGGTTTCCTCTTCATCCTCAATCAAGGGTATTGGGAGGAAACCACAGAAAGCCTGACGCTGGTTTTGTCGTCCTGTGTCGTTTGCATGGGCGTCGGGGTTCCCATTGGCATTGCCGTTGCCCATCGTCCACGACTTTACGCCTACCTTCGCCCGGTTCTTGACCTGATGCAGACGCTGCCCACATTCGTCTACCTTATCCCCGCCATCGTCTTTTTCGGGATCGGTCTGGTGCCGGGTCTGATGGCGACGGTCATTTTCGTGCTGCCCGCCCCCATCAGGCTGACCCATCTTGGCGTGTCTTCGACCCCGACGCCCCTGCTCGAAGCGGCCGAGGCGTTCGGGGCGACACCGGCGCAAAAACTCTGGAAGGTCGAACTGCCCTACGCGCTGCCCCAGATCATGACGGGGCTGAACCAGACCATCATGCTGTCGCTTTCCATGGTCGTGATCGCGGCCCTTGTCGGGGCCGACGGTCTGGGCGTGCCAGTCGTTCGCGCACTCAATTCCGTCAACACGTCGCTTGGCTTTGAAAGCGGGTTCATCATCGTCGTCGTTGCGATCATGCTCGATCGGATGCTGCGCCTGCGTGGAGAAAAAGAATGAGCGTCGCCGTTGAATTTGATGCCGTGAACATCGTCTTTGGCGACAAACCCACAGTTGCGCTGCCCTTGATGGACGAAAACCGGACACGCGAGGAAATCCAGGACTCGACCGGGCAGATCCTTGGGGTGCACGACTGCTCGCTCAGCGTAAAAACCGGCGAGATCCTTGTCTTGATGGGCTTGTCAGGATCGGGAAAATCGACCCTGCTGCGGGCCGTCAACGGGCTTAACCCGGTCGTGCGCGGGACCGTGCGCGTCCATGACGGCAACGCCCTGGTCGATGTCACCGGGGCCGACAAGGCGCGCTTGCGCGACATTCGCCTGAACAGGGTTTCGATGGTCTTTCAGCAATTCGGCCTCTTGCCGTGGCGCAGCGTTCGCGAAAATGTCGGGCTGGGGCTGGAGCTTGGCGGCCAAAACGCGGCGGCGCGTAAATCGCGCGTCGAGCAGCAGCTTGAACTGGTCGGTCTGGCGGACTGGGCCGACCGCAAGGTCGGGGAATTGTCAGGCGGGATGCAACAACGGGTCGGGCTTGCCCGCGCCTTTGCGACCGAGGCCCCCATCCTGTTGATGGACGAACCCTTTTCCGCACTTGATCCCCTGATCCGCACCCGCCTGCAGGATGAACTGATCGCCTTGCAGGAGAAACTGAAGCGCACGATCATCTTTGTCAGCCACGACCTTGACGAAGCGTTCAAGCTGGGCGACCGGATCGCGATCATGGAAGGTGGGCGGATCGTTCAATGCGGAACGCCGCGCGATATCTTCTCCAACCCGGCGAACGCATATGTTGCAGATTTCGTCGCGCACATGAACCCACTTGGTGTGCTTTGCGCACGAGATGTCATGAAACCAGCCAAGGGAAAACCCGCAAATTCGATCGATGCCGATGACTGGATACAGTCCGCAATGAGCGTCCTTGAAAAGGGGGCGGAAACCGTCGGCGTGACCGAAAACGGCAAGCTGATCGG
>CAYXNM010000073.1:10251-13632 GCA_964466385.1 uncultured Rhodobacter sp.
TCCTTGAAAAGGGGGCGGAAACCGTCGGCGTGACCGAAAACGGCAAGCTGATCGGTGAAATCACCGCAAGCTCGCTGCTGGCGCGACTCCGCCGGCCCGGTCAGTCCAGCTTGCGGTAACGCAGAAGATTGACGCGAGGCGCGACCCTCTGATCTCTGCCGGTTGCGCGGCTGACGCCAATTGCCTGTTTTATCCATCAACAGGAACAGAAATCGGGGAAAATATGTCTGTACTCAGAAACATCGCTGTCGCCACCTTTGTTGCCTTTGCTTCCGTCCCAGCCGCAATGGCCGCCGGAACCGGCGCGCAGGGGTATTTCCAAATTCACAACGACACCGCCGGCAACATCCTGATCGGGTTTTACACCAACGACGGGAACGGTTGGAGTGCGAACTGGATCGACGGTA
This sequence comes from uncultured Rhodobacter sp., assembly GCA_964466385.1. Taxonomy (GTDB): domain Bacteria; phylum Pseudomonadota; class Alphaproteobacteria; order Rhodobacterales; family Rhodobacteraceae; genus UBA5972. The sequence goes on from CAYXNM010000073.1 coordinate 10,659, forward strand.
TCGAGATCAATCCCGGCGAGAATGCGCGCGCGGAATTTCACGCGGAAACCGGTACGTGCGAACAGGTATTTTCGGCTGGCTGGCTGGGTGGCGACGGTGGCGAAATCGTCGACGATCCAATCTCGATCAACATCTGCGACGCGTCAAACGTCTATCTGGGCGACAACGAGATATTCTTTGACTGAACCAAAGACCCCGTCAGAGTTGCTCCATCACCTCGTCCGAAATATCGAAATTCGCGGTGACATTCTGAACGTCGTCGTCGTCTTCAAGGGCTGAAACCAGCTTCATCAGCTTTTGCGCGCCCGCCAGATCCAACGGGGTCGTCATCGTCGGTTTCCAGATCAGTTTCGAGGTTTCGCTCTCCCCCAGCGCCGCTTCGAGCGCGCCGGATACGTCATGCAGGTCGCTGTCGGCACAAAAAATCTCGTGCCCGTCTTCCGAACTTTCCACGTCTTCGGCACCGGCCTCGATCGCGGCCTCAAAGATCGTGTCGGCATCGCCCGCAGTCGCGGGATAAGTGACCAGCCCCTTGCGTTCGAACATAAAGGACACCGCCCCGGTTTCCGCCAGATTTCCACCTGATTTGGTGAAGATCGAGCGCACCGAGGACGCGGTTCTGTTGCGATTATCCGTCATCGCCTCGACGATCACCGCCACGCCGTCGGGACCATAGCCTTCGTAGCGGATTTCGTCATAGTTTTCGGCGTCGCCACCCACGGCCTTGTTGATCGCGCGATCGATGACATCCTTGGGCACGGATTGGGATTTCGCCTCTTTCACCGCGAGGCGCAGGCGCGGGTTCTTCTCGGGATCGGGGTCGCCCATCTTGGCGGCAACGGTGATTTCCTTGGCCAGCTTGGAAAACAGTTTCGATCTGACGGCATCCTGCCGGCCCTTGCGGTGCTGAATATTTGCCCATTTTGAATGGCCGGCCATTGTCGTCTCCGTGATGATAAAATCTTTCAGGTTCTATAGGACAGGCATGACCAAGGGTTCAAGCGCCCAAGTTCGTTGCATCGCGGCGGAAAATGGGATTGGGTTGGAAAACGTGAAACGACGAGGCCGCCTTGACGATTGAACAGATAACGCTCTTTGGCATATTCGCCGCCGTCTTTGCGCTGCTCTTGTGGGGACGCTGGCGGTATGACCTGGTCGCCTTTGGCGCGCTGCTGGTCGGGATTTTGTCCGGGGTGGTGCCCAAGGATCAGGCGTTCACCGGCTTTGGCCATCCGGCGACCCTGGTCGTGGCGCTGGTTCTGATCGTGTCTGCCGGGCTGGTCAATTCCGGAGCGGTTCACCTGATCACGCGCTCGATGGTTGACAGTACCCGCGCGCTTGGGGCGCATATTGCGATCATGGGGGCTGTCGGGGCGGTGTTGTCGGCATTCATGAACAACGTCGCGGCCCTTGCGTTACTGATGCCGGTGGACCTTCAGACCTCCAGGAAAGCCGGGCGCGACCCCGGATTGAGCCTGATGCCCTTGTCGTTCGCGACCATCCTGGGGGGAATGGTCACGATGATCGGCACGCCGCCGAACATCATTATCGCGACGATCCGCGACGACGCGTTCGGGGCGCCCTTTGGCATGTTCGATTTCGCACCGGTCGGCCTGGTGGCAGCACTTGCCGGGTTGCTGTTCGTGGCCACGGTCGGCTGGCGCCTGATCCCCAGATCCCCCGAGGACAATGCGAATTCCGCCAACCTCATGGACAGCGCCGCCTATGTTGCCGAGCTGACATTGCCGGCGGACAGCGAACATCTCGGTCGACAGGTGAAGGACCTTTTTGACGAAGCCGAAGCTGCCGACGTTGCCATTCTGGGGCTGATCCGGCAGTCAAAACGTCTCTACGGCACCTCAGCGACGCGCACGCTTCGGGCGCAGGACATTCTGGTGCTGGAGGCAACTCCCGAAGCGCTGGATGAATTTCGTTCCGCGCTCAAACTGGATTTCGCCGAGGCCGGGCGGCAGGAGAACCTCAGCGCGGACGGTGACGGGCTGAGCCTGGCCGAGGTCGTCGTTACCGAGAACGCCCGCATCCGGGGGAAAACCGCGATGGCAATCGGCCTCAACTGGCGCAAGGGGACGATCCTGATGGGCATTTCGCGCCGGGGCCGCCGGATCGCAAGGCAGGTCCGCCGCACCCTAATCCGCAGCGGTGACATCCTTTTGCTGTTGACCCCAAGCGATACGCAGAACGAGGTCACGGACTGGCTCGGCTGTCTGCCGCTGGCGGAACGTGGCCTGAACGTGACGCAAAACGAAAAGACGTGGCTTTCAATCGGTCTGTTCGGGGCCGCCGTGGCGGCGGCCAGTTTCGGCCTGATCTATCTGCCGGTTGCCCTTGGTGTCGTCGTTGCCCTGTTCGCCCTGACAAGGATTACGCCCCTGTCAGAGGTTTATACCCATGTGGAATGGCCGGTCGTCGTGTTGCTTGGCTCGATGATCCCGCTGGGCCAGGCACTCGAAAGTTCCGGCGGAACCGAGATGATCGCAGGCGCGCTGATCAACCTGACCGCGGGACTGGCCCCCTGGGCCATTCTGACCGTTCTGATGGTGGTCACCATGACGCTCAGCGATGTCTTGAACAACACCGCAACCACCATCGTCGCCGCCCCCATCGGCATATCGATGGCCGCCAGCCTGGGCGTCAGCGCCGACCCGTTTCTGATGGCCGTCGCCGTGGCGGCCAGTTGCGCGTTCCTGACGCCGATCGGCCACAAGAACAATACCCTCATCCTTGGCCCCGGCGGGTACGCGTTCGGCGATTACTGGCGCACCGGTTTGCCGCTCGAAATCCTGATCGTCGCCGTCAGCATTCCGGCGATCCTCGTATTCTGGCCGCTCTGAGACCAATCCCAGCCCAGGGCGTAGACCTGTAAACCACACGCCGCCAATTGTGCTTCCTTTTGCAAGTCGCTGAAATGACGCGATATCCGCGCCCTTAGGGTTTGGCGGTCTGCGCTCTAAAC
>CAYXNM010000074.1:0-13551 GCA_964466385.1 uncultured Rhodobacter sp.
GGGCGTATAGCTCAGCGGGAGAGCACTTCGTTGACATCGAAGGGGTCACTGGTTCAATCCCAGTTACGCCCACCATCCTTCCCGGGATGGCCAGGAAAGCAACCGGGCGCAAGCGCGCCGCGACTAAGGAGAACGACCATGAAGGTCAAGAATTCGCTTCGGTCCCTGAAAGCGCGCCATCGCGATTGCCGTATCGTGCGTCGCAAGGGCCGCGTTTACGTGATCAACAAGACGCAACCGCGTTTCAAGGCCCGTCAGGGCTGACGACACCTCCGATTATTGCATCAGGCCGCCGGTTTTCGATGAACCGGCGGCCTTTTGCGTTTTGGATTTGCATACCGGCGTTTGGTCAGCCTGCTTCTGCAATCAAGCGGACGATGACCTGCCGGCTGAGGTATCCGGTCACCGGAAAACCGCGTGTTCTCTGGAATTTGCGGATCGCACGACGGGTAAGATTGTTGAACTTGCCATCCACCGCGCCCGGATGGAATTCAAGATGGGTCAACTGTTTTTCGACCAGAATTCGCGCCAGCTTGTTCAGATTCAGATCCTCTTCGGCCTGTTTGGCAGCGTCGATTTCGGCCTTGTGTTTGGCCTCGTTCTCCAGTTTCACAATACGCGCTGCGGCCTCGTCCGCGAACAAGCCACCGGGATACGCGGCCAGGTAGGCCTGATATGACGCAACGGTGTTGTCCGTTTTCGCGCCATCCCAGGCATCGCGCTCAGCCTTGTTGAGGTTCTTGTTCTTGGCCCGGGCGATCGCGTCCAGTTGCAGTTGCGCGATATCCGCGAAAAGGCCGTCGGGATACCAATTGAGATAGCGGTGCAAACCCTGCTCGTCCCCCGAAGCGGCGCCGGACGACTGCCAATAGGCCCGGTCTTCGGCTTCCAGTTCGCGCTGTTTTTGCTGCGCAATTGCCGCCAGTTCCGCTGCGCGACGGGATGCCTGACGATCAATGCGTGTGATCTGCTGGGAGCCCAGAAAACCCGTCACATCAAAGTTTTGGTCGCGCTGCCAGTTCGCAATGGCGCTGCGGGTTCCGCGGCCAAAGATACCGTCGATGCCATGCGTGTCATATCCAAGCAGGCTGAGATCCTCTTGAATGGCGCGCCGTTCCGCACGGCTGAGCACCAGACGTGCTTCGGCTTCGCGGGCTTTTTCGGCGGGGGTCTTCTCGACCCGTTCGGCGATCAGGTCGCGGGCCTGGTTTGCATGGGCACCCGCGGGATACGCCCGCAGATACGCCTGCATCGCGGCGACGGTGTTCAGGTCAAGTGCTGCCCGCCAATAGCCTTCCTCGCGCCGCGCATCGTCATACCCGGCATCAGCGCCGCCCTGATTGGGAACCAACACCCCTATATTTGACACAAAGCCCTGCCCCGAAACCGAAGCCGGCGCGTTCGCGAGGGCCTCAGCCAGCGTGACACCGGGTTCCAGAAAATCACGCCGCGCCGTCGTGGCGATATCCTCGGGCCGGCCTGTCGCCACAAAAACACCTTGTGGTATATCCACCGGGCCGATGCCGGGCTGCAATCCGAAACCCAGATCGATATTTCGTGCGACCGTTCCAAGGAAGATAGCCGCCCCGCCCGGCTTGCTTGCGGCCAGTTGATAAAGGGCGTTCAGCGACAACCCCTCGTAGCTGATGGTCGCCAGATTGGGTCGCCTTGCGTCAACCGGAACAAACCAGCTGTTTCCCGCCGAATGGACAAAATGGCCGCTCAGAATGATAACGACCCGATCGGCCCGATCCAGCCGAGCCAGAAAACCCTCCAGTGCCTGACGGGTCTGCGCAGAGTTCAGGTCGCGCCCCGAAACCACGGAATACCCTTGGTTCCGCAGTTTCCCAGCGGCGGTCAACGCGTTTTCGGCGTTATACATCCAGCTTGCATGGCGATAGGTTCGATTTCCGATGACCAGCGCCACGTCAGAGGCAAATACTTCGGTGAATGTCAGGAACAACCCGACGATTGCAAAAACAACAACGGAAAAGATGCGCAAGACGACACTCCTCTTGATCAAAACTCGTTACTCATAGCTCCTCTGATCGTCGATGACTTTACCGTCTTTCGGAAGGGAGCCTGAGGGAACCAATACCACGTCACCCCTGAGTTTAAGAGTCTCTATTATGGATTTCTCAAAACACGCAACGTCGGTTTCGCTGGTCTCGATCTGAACGGTCATCACGTCGCGTTCATCAACGCGCGAGGCGATCACGCGCGCTTTTTGGATGCCGTCATGCGCGGCAACCAGTGCGGCCACCTGTTCGGGGCGAACGAACATGCCCTTGATCTTTGTCGTCTGATCGGCGCGGCCCAGCCAGCCCTTGATGCGCATATTGGTGCGTCCACAGGGGCTTTGCCCCGGCAAGACCGCCGACAGATCACCGGTTGCGAAGCGGATCAACGGATAATCGGCGTTGAGCGAGGTGACGACGACTTCCCCAACTTCGCCCGTGGCGACCGGGTCACCGGTGCCGGGGGTCACGATCTCGACGATCACGCCTTCGTCAACGATCATGCCTTCCTGCGCGGGACTTTCATAAGCAATACTTCCCAGATCGGCGGTGGCATAGCCTTGCAGGCAGGCAATCCCCCGGTCCGCATATTCCTGACGCAGCGACGGAAACAGCGCCCCACCCCCCACAGCGGCGCGCGTGATGCGCGACAGATCGACCCCCAGTTCATCGGCCTTGTCCAGAATGACCTTCAGGTAATCCGGCGTTCCGGCATAGGCAGTCACGCCAATATCCGCCGCCGCCCGAACCTGAAGCTCGGTCTGCCCGGTGCCGGCCGGAAAGACGGATGCCCCGACAGCCCGCGCGCCGTTTTCAAAAATCATGCCGGCGGGCGTCATGTGATAGGAGAAACAGTTCTGCACGATGTCGCCCGCGCCAATGCCAATCGCGTGCAGGAATCGACCCACGCGCCACCAGTCGTGGCTGACGCCGCCCGGCTCGTAGATCGGGCCGGGGGATTGGAAATAATGGACGATATCGCCAACCTTGATGCCGCCAAAGGGTGGGCGCGCCTTTTGCATGGCCGAAAGGTCGGATTTCCTCAGAACGGCCAGTCGCGGCAAATCGGCAGCGCTTGTCACCGTCGCGGCTGCGTCGCGCCAGTCATCCGCCGCAACTGTGATGCCGCTTAGAATGTCCTTTAACGCCGAGGATTGCCCGGCCGTGCGTTCGTCTGTCGAACGGGTTTCCAGAGTGTCGTAATAAATGCCCATGTGGTGTCCTTCATTCTCCGAACAAACCGGAGTTCCGTGACTGTTATTCGTAAGGCGTCGGTTAAAGCGGCAGCGGGTCCGTCAGCTTAGCCAACGCTTGCGTCGGCGATAGGACCGCACTTCGCGAAACGATTTCCGGCCCTCCTCGGACACGCCAAGATAGAACTCCTTGACGTCCGGGTTTTCGCGCAATTCGTCCGCTGGTCCGTCCATCACAACGCGCCCGCTTTCCAGAATATAGCCGTAATTGGAATACTTGAGCGCAACATTGGTGTTCTGCTCGGCCAGCAGGAAGGATACGCCTTCCTTTTCGTTGAGGTCCCTGACGATGCCGAAAATCTCTTCGACCAGTTGTGGGGCAAGGCCCATCGACGGCTCGTCAAGCAGGATGGTTTCAGGGCGCGACATCAGGGCGCGACCGATCGCGCACATTTGTTGTTCACCACCAGAGATGTACCCGGCGAGTGATTTGCGACGTTCCTTCAACCTGGGAAAATAGCTGTAGACCAGATCGATATGTTTCGCGATTGCGGCGGCCCCGTCCTTGCGGGTAAACGCGCCGGTCTGAAGGTTTTCTTCAATCGTCAGGTGTTCAAAACAGTGCCGCCCCTCCATCACCTGAATGACGCCGCGGCGCACCAGTTCGGCGGGGTTGAGATTGCTGACATCGTCGCCGCGATAGGTAATCACACCTTTGGTGACTTCGCCGCGCTCGGAATGCAAAAGGTTGGATATCGCCTTGAGTGTGGTCGTCTTGCCAGCACCGTTTCCGCCCAATAGCGCGGTGATGCCGCCCTTAGGAACCGACAGGCTGACACCCTTGAGGGCCAGAATCACGTGGTTGTAGAGCACCTCGATATTGTTGACCTCAAGCAGGGTCTCAGGCGCGGTCTGTGTGGCTTCGGGCATGCTCATCGGTGAATTCCGGTCATGAGGTTGGGTGGGTGGCCAGCCCCAACTGCGCGGGGCTGGCCGTTTTTCTCACCTGCTTCAGTTGCAGGTTTGGGTCTGCCAGTCGGGCTTGTCAGCGACATAGCGGTCAGCCGCTGCAACCAGTTCCGCACGCACCAGATCGGTCATCGGCGGGATCAGGTCGGATGTTTTGACCCATCCGCTGCCATCCCACTGCTGCATGAAGATCGAGCCGCCCGAACCGTGGTTCTTGCACGTTGCCTTGATTGGCGAGGTGAAACCGCTCAGTCCCAGCTCGGTCAGGCGCGCTGCCGACAAATCAAGGTTTTCAAGAGCGTCACGCATTTCGGATGGGGTGATGTTGGCGTGACCCGTCGCTTTTTGCGCGGCCAGTATCGCCTCGGCTACAACGACCGAATTGTAAAGACCACGGTTGTAAAGCACGCTGCCAACGATTGAAGCATCACTGATCTGGCTCTTGCCCGGTTCGATGACGTACTTGATCACGTCCTGAAGTGCCGGGAAATCCGTACCCGATGCAGCCATGTTTGCGGAACGATACCCTTTGCCCGCTTCACCAGCAGGTTTCAGGTCAACGTCAGCACCAGACCACCAGTTGCCGATGAAGTGATCCATCGGGTACTTGATCTTGGCGGCTTCCTTGATCGCGGTCGGGTTCATTGCACCCCAGCCCCACATGATCATCCAGTCAGGCTTTTCCTTGCGGACGTTCAGCCAGTGTGACGACTGTGTCTGCATTTCCTTGCCCGCAACCGGGAATTTCACGACATCAAAGCCCATGGACTTCGAAAGCGTCTCCAAAAGCGGAATCGGTTCCTTGCCGTAGCCAACGTCAAGATAGATAAAGCCGATCTTCTTGCCCTTGATGCCACCGTCCTGAGTGTCGATATAGCTGATGATCGAGGACATCTGATCCCAGTAAGAGGCAGGATAGTTGAACGTCCATGGGAATTTCTCGCCCACCGCAACCGCGGACAGGCCATAACCCATGGAAAGGACCGGTATCTTGTCAACCGGGGCTTTGGGGATCAGCTGAAGCGTGATGCCTGTGGAATAGGGATTGTAAACAAGTGCGCCGTTGCCTTTTGTGGCTTCGTAGCACTCGACCCCTTTTTGCGAGTTATAGCCGGTTTCGCATTCCTCAACCACGACCTTCAACCCACCGATGCCGCCATCGCGTTCGTTGAGCATGGTGAAATAGTCGTGCGAACCGTTGGCGATCGGCGTACCACCAACCGAGAACGGGCCGGTGCGGTAAGTGAGCAGCGGTACATAGAGCGTATCCGCGGCACTTGCCGGCGCCACCTGCAGGGTCGTTGCAATCGCCAGCGCGACTGCCCCTGTGGTTATTTTCTTGAACATCTAAGTTCCTCCCGTGTTTCGCAAACGGCGATCGTGCCGTCTGCTTCAAATTCGAAACCTCTGTTATGCGTTCGGGCCCGCCGGGTTTCAAAGCCGGTCCGATATTTGTGTGGGCGACCTAATAGGGGAAAGGCCACACACGCAATTTCTGCTTCAGAATGGCCCACAACCGGGCCAGCCCGTGCGGTTCGATGATCAGGAAAAAGATAATCAGCGCACCGATAATCATGAAGTTGATATGCTCAACCGTCGCAACCGGAATGTCCAGCCCCAGCACTTTGGGTGCCGCGCGCAGCAGAACCGGCAAGATCCAGATGAAGGCAGCCCCTAGGTAGGACCCAACCAGACTGCCCAGACCGCCGATGATCACCATGAACAGGACAAGGAAAGACTGGTTGACGTCAAAGCTCTCGACCTCCGCGGCGCCCAACCACATGAACACCAGCATCGCACCGGCCACACCGCAATAGAACGACGATACCGCAAAAGCAGAGATCTTGGCGTAAAGCGGTCGCACACCCATCAGTTCCGCGGCAATATCCATATCGCGGATCATCATCCACGAACGCCCGATGCGCCCATGGATCAGGTTCGAGGCAATCCACGTCATGACGACGACGATTGACAACACCACCAGATACTGCGTCTGAGGCGTGGCCTCTGGCCCGGTAATGATCACGTTCAGAACCTCGCGACGGGGAACCTCGATTGCGCCACTGTCGTTATAATTGTAAAGCCAACCGATGCGGATAAAGGCCCATTCCAGGAAAAACTGCGCCGCCAGCGTGGTGACCACCAGATAAAAACCTTTGATCCTCAGCGACGGCAATCCGAAGATCATGCCAACGAGTGCGGCAAAAAACCCGGACATCAGAATGGCAACAATGACATTCATGTCGGGAAAAATCGTCACGAGCTTGTAACAGGAATAGGCCCCGGCCCCCATGAACGCCCCGGTTCCAAGCGAAATTTGCCCCGTGTAACCGGTCAGGATATTGAGCCCGATTGCCGCCAGGGTGAATATCAGAAACGGGATCATGATCGAGTTGATGAAGAAATCCGACCCGAACAAGGGCACCACGATGAACGCGACCGCCAGATAAAAGATGATGGCCATCCGGTCCTGAAGGATCGGAAAAATGGCGCTGTCGTCGCGGTAGTTTGTCTTGAACTGCCCGGCCTCGCGATAAAGCATCTGATCAAACCCTCTCGATGATTTTTTCGCCAAAAAGGCCTTGCGGACGGAACAACAGGAAGACCAGCGCGATCACATAGGCAAACCAGCCCTCGACGCCACCGCCCAGGAGGCTGCCCCAGTAAACCTCGAACAGTTTTTCGCCGAAACCGATGATCAGACCGCCGACGATGGCGCCGGGGATCGAGGTGAACCCGCCAAGGATCAGAACGGGCAGCGCCTTTAACGCCACGATCTGCAGCGCGAACGAAACATCCGAGCGCGCGCCCCACATGATGCCGGTTGCCAGCGCAACGATACCGGCGGCGAACCACACGATCGCCCAGATCTGGTTGAGCGATATCCCCACCGACAACGCCGCCTGATGATCATCCGCCACCGCGCGCAAAGCGCGCCCGATGCGGGTTTTGCTGAAGAAGAACGCAAGGCCGCCAACCAGTACACCGGCAATAATCACGGCGGCCACGTCAAGATGTTGCAGGATCACGATGCCGTCAAAAGGCTCCAACACGGTTGATCCGGTCGGCAGGCCCAGTTCCTCGGTGATCATGGATTTGGTGTCACCGCCAAAGATGTATTCGCCAAAGCCGATCAGAAAATAGCTGAGCCCGATCGTGGCCATGAACAGGATGATATCGGGTTGGTTGACCAGATGCCGCAGAACCAGACGTTCAACGGAAACCGCCAGCACCGCCATGATCCCGATGGCCAGCAAAAGCGCCAGATAGGCAGGCACGCCCGCCTCGTAAAGCCCGACCAGCGACAATGCCGCGAACACAACCATGATGCCCTGCGCAAAGTTGAAAACGCCCGAAGCCTTGAAGATCAGCGCAAACCCAAGCGCGATCAGAGAATAGAGCGTGCCGGTCACGAACCCTTCCCACAGAACCTGAAGAAAGAAATCCGGTGTGCCGATCATGTCCACGAACGGTCCGACAAGAATATTGTAAAGCAAGTCCATCAGTGTGGAACCCCCAGATAGGCGTCAATGACCGCCTGATTGCCCTGAATCTCGGCAGGCATTCCGTCGGCGATCTTCTTACCGTAATCAAGCACGACAACACGGTCGGCGATATCCATGACCACGCCCATGTCGTGTTCGATCAGGGTGATCGTGGTGCCGAACTGGTCGTTCACGTCAAGAATGAAACGGCTCATGTCCTCTTTTTCTTCGACATTCATGCCGGCCATCGGTTCATCCAGCAACAAGAGCGACGGTTCTGCTGCCAGCGCGCGGCCCAGTTCCACCCTTTTTTGCAGACCATAGGGCAACTGCCCGACCGGTGTGCGCCGGATATGTTCGATCTCAAGGAAATCAATGATTTCCTCGACCGCGCGGCGGTGTTCGATTTCCTCGGTCATCGCGGGACCATAGCGCAACATCTGCCAAAGGAAGTTGCTGTGCATCTTGAGTTGGCGCCCGGCCATGATGTTATCCAGCGTCGACATGCCTTCAAACAACGCAACATTCTGAAACGTCCGGGCAATGCCCGACTTGGCCGCCATGTAAGGGCGCATCCGCGACCTGGTTTCCCCCTGAAAGGTGATCTTGCCTTCCTGCGCGTGATAAAACCCGTTGATTACGTTCAGCATCGAGGTTTTCCCCGCACCGTTCGGCCCGATGATCGCGCGTATTTCGCCCTCGCGGATATCAAACGAGATATCCTGAATGGCCTTCACCCCCCCAAAACTAAGCGTAATGTTGGCGATTTCCATGACCACGCCACCGATGGTGCGTCCGTCTTCGGTGGTAAAGCTTTCGTCAAAACTCATGCTGCTTTTGCCTTCCGGGGGAATACCTTGACGTCACGGATGACCAGATCGGCAGAGATCGACCCTTTGCGCCCGTCTTCGTAGGTGACTTCGGTGACGGTCGAAATGTTCGTCGCGCCGCTGCTCATGCCTTCGATCAGGTCTCTGTACTTGTCGTCAATGATCCGACGGCGGACCTTTCGCGTGCGCGTCATTTCACCGTCATCGGGATCGAGTTCCTTGTGAAGGATGAGGAACCGGTGAACCTGGCAACCATTCAGCATCGGGTCGACGGCCAGCGCGGCGTTCACCTCTTCGATGTGGGCCTGCACCATGTCGAGCACCCGCTGGTGACCGGCAAGCTCCTGATAAGATCCGTAACCGACATTGTTGCGTTCGGCCCAGTTGCCAACTGCGGTCAGGTCGATATTCACAAAAGCCGTGCACCTGTCTGAACCCACGCCAAACAGCACCGCCTCCAGAATATCGGGGTAAAACTTCAGCTTGTTCTCGACATATTTCGGCGCAAACAGGCTGCCATCGGCCATTTTGCCCACGTCTTTTGCACGATCGATGATCTTGAGGTGTCCCGAGCCTTCCTCGATATATCCCGCATCCCCGGTCGCGACCCAGCCGTCCTTGTCCTTGGTCGACGCGGTGCTTTCAGGATTGTTGTAGTATTCGACGAACACCCCGGGCGAGCGATAGTGTACCTCGCCATTGTCGTCGATGCGGATTTCGACGCCCGGCGCAGGCACGCCCACCGTATCGGGGCGCACTTCGCCGTCAGGCTGGATCGTCACGTAAACCGAGGCCTCGGTCTGGCCATAGAGTTGTTTGAGGTTGACCCCCAGCGATCGGTAAAACTCGAATATCTCCGGCCCGATCGCCTCGCCCGCCGTATAGCCGATGCGAACGCGGGTCATGCCAAGGCGGTTTCTGAGCGGTCCGTAAACCAGAACGCGGCCCAAAGCATATTTCAGCCGGTCCAGGATCCCCACGGATTTGCCGTCCAGAATGTCCGGTCCGACCTTTTTGGCATGCGCCAGATAGTGATGGAACATGCGGCGCTTCCAATTGCTGCCGTCCTCCATCCGGATGATCACGGCCGTCAGAAGGCTTTCGAAAAACCTTGGCGGCGCAAAGAAATACGTTGGCCCGATCTCGCGCAGATCGGCCTGCATGGTTTCTTCACTTTCCGGGCAGGAAACGCAAAACCCGGTCCAGTAACACTGACCGATGGAAAAGATGAAATCCCCGACCCATGCCATCGGCAGATAGGCCAGGACGCTGTCCCCGACCCCAAGATCGTCGAATTCAGAGGATGATTTCGCGCTCTCGATGATATTGCGGTTGGACAAGACCACGCCCTTGGGCTTGCCCGTCGTGCCCGAGGTGTAAAGCATCACACAGGTCGTGTCATAATCCTGTGCGGCCTCGCGTTTGGAAAGCTCGCCCTCCAGCCGCTCATGCGCGGCGCGCCCTTCGGCCTGAACGTCGTGATATGCATGCAAGGCCGTGTGATCATATTTCCGCATGCCACGGGGTTCCAGATAGATGATCTGCTCCAGCCCCGGCAACTGGTCCTGAATATCCAGAACCTTGTCCACCTGTTCCTGGTTTTCCGCAATCACGAACCGGGCTGCGCAATGTTCCAGCACATAGGACATCTCGTCGGCGACCGCGTCCTGATAAAGCGGAACAGGGACCGCGCCTGCCTTTTGCGCGGCAACCATCGACCAGTAAAGGGCCGGACGGTTGCGGCCAATGATGGCAACATGATCGCCCTGCTTGATATTGAGCGCGACCAGACCCAGAGCGAACGCATTCACTTCCTCTGCGACATTCGACCAGGTCCAGCTTTGCCAGATGCCATATTCTTTTTCCCGGCATGCAGGTTTGTCGCCAAAACGCGTCGCATTGCGCAACAGCAGTTTTGGAATCGTGTCAAGGCCACCCGAGGGTGCGGATAATGCGGTCAAAATCTCTCCTCCCGTTCGCAGGGCTTGCGCCCGCGCGCGATTCAAGCCCGTGGGGCGAATCCCGTACAGTTTTGACCGCTCTTGGGTGAAGGTCAATTGATACATGAATTTTTCCCAATTGTATCGAATTGTTACAGGTCACTTCTTTTCGGCCCCGATCTGGCCAACACCCGACATTCGGTGCTACCCGGTCATTGAATGGCAGGGCACGGACATGACCAGAAAACCCAATAATACCACGTCGCTGATTCAGGCCGGGCTGAACCTCATCCAGCAGGCGCTTTCGATTTATGACGGCGAACTGAAACTGGCCGCGTGCAACAGCCGCTTCGCCGAGATGTTCGGCCTGCCTGCCCACCTGACCCGGCAAGGCGCCGATTTTTCCGACACGATCAGATACCTGGCGGCGCGTGGCGATTACGGCGACGTCGGCGATCTGGAAATATTCGTTCACGAGAAAACCGATCAGGCGCTGGCTTTCGAGCCCCATTACGTCGAGCGCACCCGTGCCAACGGGCGCACCATTTCGGTCGAAGGAAGCCCTCTGCGGCAGGGTGGCTGGGTAACGGTTTATACGGACATCACCGAAATCAAACGCCAGGAGGCGATGCTGCGCAGCCACTCGGCACATCTCTCGGACCAGTTGCTGACCCATTCCGAGGACCTGTCACGCGCCAACCGCGAACTGGCGGCCACCAACAAAACGCTCGAAGAAACCAAACGCGACCTTGAACGAAGCGAGGCGCTGATTCGCTCAACCACCGAAATGATGCCCGCACATATCGCGCATGTCGATGTTTCCGAGCAATACACCTATTCCAACCGCCAACTGGCGGCCATACTGCCCGGACGCCCACAGAATATCGAAGGCCACTCCTCGCGCGAGGTGCTGGGAGAAGATATCTATGGAATCGTGAAACCGCATTTCGATCGGGCTCTGGCCGGGGTTTCCAGCGTTTTTGAGTTTTCCCACTCCGACGGGACGCATCGCGCGCGGGTCGCGCTGACGCCCGGACCGGTGGAGAATGGCTCCCCAACCGGCGTTTACGTCATGTCAACGGACATCACCGAAGAGGCACAGGCCCGCGCTGCCCTGATGCAAAGCCACAAGCGCGAGCTGGCCGCGCAACTCACCAGCGGTCTGGCGCATGATTTTGCCAACCTGCTGACAATCATTCTGGGGTTGCAGGGGCGACTGGAAAAGCAAAGGGAACTGACGGAAGACGCGCGCGAGCTGGTGCGAACGACCCGCGCGGCCGCGCTGAGGGGTGGCGTGTTGCTGGACAGGCTCTCGAACATTTCAGGTCGGCGGGACATTCAGCCAACTTCGACGGAAATCAAGGCTCTGCTTGACGATATCGAGGCACTGGCCTCGCCCTCCATATCTGATCGGATCACGCTCAGAACCGAATGCGCAGACCTCGATCGGCCCGTTCTTCTGGACAGCGGGTTTTTGCAGGACGGGCTGCTCAACCTCATTCTCAACGCACGCGACGCCATTGGTCAGGATGGCGGGGAAATCACGCTAAAGGCCCGTGTTGTCAAGGAAAGCTGGCTTGAACTGGCGGTGACAGACTCGGGCCCCGGCTTTACCAGCGAAGCGCTGAAACGCGGGCTTGACCCGTTTTACACGACCAAGCGCAACGACGAGGGTTCGGGGTTGGGATTGTCGATCGTTTACGATTTCGCGCAGCTGTCGGGCGGGTTCGTCAAGCTGGAAAACGTCAAATCCGGCGCGCGCGTCACTTTGCGACTGCCCCTCAGATTTGGCGCGGTCGCGGCGACGCCGCGGCTGGTTCTGCTGGTCGAGGATTCTCCGGAAATCCGGACAAACCTGCGCGAAATGCTGCGCGATCAGGGTCACAGCGTTCTGGAAGCCTCCAACGCGGACGAAGCGGAGGCATTGGCCGACATCCCCGAGGTCGACCTGATCCTTGCCGATATCCAGCTTGCCGGCGACCGGACGGGGCTGGATCTGGCACGATCGTTGCAAAAGCGTGCCGGCAACGCGGACCTGATCCTGATGACATCGCTTCCCAAGAGCGATGCCACGCGCAAGACTGCAGCGCGGGAATTCTCGCTGCTGGCGAAACCGTTCACGTCAAGCGAACTGTCGGAACAAATGACGAGAGGCCGGGAAACATGACGACCGACGCCCCCCTGATCGCCATTCTGGATGATGAACCGCAAATCCGCCTGATGCTGTCGGACGCGCTGTCCGAAGCCGGGTTTCGAACGGTCAGCTTTGCGCGCGCAACGGAATTCGAGGCGGCGCTGGCGACGCTGTCGCCGCAGATTTGTCTGGTCGACCTTGGCTTGCCCGACAAGGACGGGCTGGCGCTGGTTCATCGGCTGGCGCTTGAAAGCGGGGCGGCGATCATCATCATTTCCGGACGCGCACAGGTGCAGGACAAGGTGACCGGGCTGGAACTGGGGGCGGATGACTATATCATCAAGCCCTTTGACCCGGTCGAGGTCGTTGCCCGCGCCCGCGCGCTGTTACGCCGCGGACGCCCCGTGGAATCGACCAGCGCCAACATCGCGCGTTTTGCCGGATGGACAGCCCGGTTCGACCAGTATTCCCTGACCGCCGAGGATGGAAAGACCGTCACGTTCAGCCAGGCCGAAGGCGAGGTATTGCGGCTTTTTCTCGAAGCGCCGAACCGGGTGATTTCGCGCGATCACATGCAGGATACGCTTGGCGGCGCAGCAACGGAGAGCTTTGATCGCGCGATGGACGTCAGGATTTCGCGCCTGCGCACCAAACTGCGCGAGGATCCCAAGCACCCGAAACTGATCAAGACAATCTATGGGGCGGGATACATCTTCCTTGGCAAGGTCAGTTGGAGTTGACCGGCGATTTCCGGCGCGGAACGGATTGAATGCGGCCCACGAAAGACGTTATGATGCGGGAATGGACGCATTCAGCATCGCATATTATGGCACCATCTGCGGCCTTCTTGCGCTTGGGGCGCCGATCCTCAGCACGTGGTTTCGCCGTCTGCTGTTTGGCACCTGCGCCGGCCTGATCGCCGCCGTCGTCTTGCCGATCCTGCAAGGGCAAATCTATCACTGACGTCGCTCACTCCGCCGCC
>CAYXNM010000075.1:0-13545 GCA_964466385.1 uncultured Rhodobacter sp.
ACGATGTGCCAAAGGTAATCGCCCGCCATCCCGATCAGCGACAGCTCGCTGAAATTGTCGCTGGTCAGGCCGCGCAGGGGGAACCATTTGAAATATGACCCCCCCGCGAACACCACCAAAAGAAGAATGGCGAACAGAAACCCCGGAATGGCATAGGCCATGATGATCACCGCCGAGGTCCATGTGTCGAATGTCGAGCCATCCGTCACAGCCTTGCGGATGCCCATTGGAATGGAAATGAGGTAAGCCAGCAGCGTCGTCCAAAGTCCAAGCGTGATACTGACCGGCATTTTTTCCAAGACGAGGTCGGTGACGCTGATCGAGCGGAAATAGCTTTCGCCAAAATCAAACCGCATGTAATTGCCCATCATCAACAAAAAGCGTTCCAGCGGGGGCTTGTCGAACCCGAACTGCTTTTCCAGATCCTTGATGAAATCGTCAGGCAGCCCCTTGGCGCCCTGGTATTCGCTGGAACCGCCGCCAACCTCGGACCCGCCCCCGGCGATGCGGTCGGTGGCCGATGTCGCCTCGTCAAGCTGGCTGAGGATTTGCTCGATCGGTCCGCCGGGTACGAACTGAACAAGCGCAAAGTTGATGACCATGATCCCCAGCAATGTGGGAATCATCAGCAGAATCCGCCGGAGAATATAAGCGCCCATATACCGCGGTCGACCCTTGCTCTAGAGTGCGCCCGCAGCTTTCAGCCGCGCGGCTTTTGCCTCGTCATACCACCAGAAATCCATTTCTCCCATGGAAAACGGTGGCAGGTTTTCGGGACGCGAAAAGACATCCATATAAGCGATGTTATGAAACGAGTTATGCCATTGCGGCACCCAGATATGCATCGCCCGCAAGGCCCGGTCCAAAGCCTTGACCGCTACGTTCAGGTCATCGCGCGTCCTGGCCTGTTCGATCACGTCGATCAGCTTGTCGATCGCCGGGTTTTCAAGACCCATGATGTTGTTGGTCCCCTTCAGATTGGCCGTGGCGCTGGAAAAGATGCCGCGCAGCTCCAGCCCCGGTGTCAGTGACATGCCGTAACGCCGGACGACCACGTCAAACTCAAAGTTCTTCTCGCGCTCGGTTTGCTGGGCGGCGTCGACGTTTCTGAGTGTGGCCACCACGCCCAGACGTTTGAGGTTCTCGATATAGGGGTTCATGATGCGCTCAAACGAGGGGCTGTCGTTGAGGATCTCCAGCTCCAGCTTTTCACCTGCGGCGTTCACACGCACCCCGTCGGCACCAACCGTCCAGCCCGCTGCGTCAAGTTTCTTGCCCGCCGCGCGGATCACCTTGCGGTCAAGCTGGTCCGGTTTGGACACAGCGGGCGAAAAGGCGGGTTCCGTGAAAACGCTTTCCGGCAGGTCCGCGCGCAAAGGTTCCAGGAGCGACAGTTCTTCCTCGCTGGGCATGCCCTCGGCCTGAAGATAGGAATTTTCCCAAAACGAATCCGTTCGCTTGTAGATGCCGTAAAACAGGGCCTCGTTTGACCATTCGAAATTGAAGGCCATGCCCAAAGCCTCGCGCACCAGCGGGTCTTTGAACTTGTCCCGTCTGAGGTTGAACCAGAACCCCTGCGTTCCCGAAGGATTGCCGTCGGCGATCTGTTCCTTGTTGACGTAACCTTTGTTCAGGGCCGGGAAATCATAGGCCGTGCCCCAGACCTTGGAAGAATATTCCTCTCGGTAATTGTAGGAACCGCCTTTGAAACCCTCGAACGCCGCGGTGTAGTCGGTGTAATATTCGATCGTCAGAATGTCGAAATTCTCGCGTCCCACATTCACGGGCAGACCGACGCCCCAATAATCGTCCCGTCGCCTGTAAGAGACCGTCTTTCCCGGAACGACCTTGTCCAGCACGTAACGCCCGGAACCCAGGGGCGGATCCAGCGTGCTTTTCGCAAAATCCCGGTCCTTGTAATAGGCCTTTGAAAAAACCGGCAGACCCGCAGCCGTCATCGGCAGCTCGCGCGTGTTGGACCCTTCTTTGAAGGTGAATTTCACTCGGTGCGTGTCCAGCGCCTCGACCTTTTCGAAATCTGCCAGCGTGACGGCAAAACTTGGCCGTCCTTTCTCGATCAGGATGTTGAAGGAAAAAACCACGTCCTGGGCGGTAACGGGCGAGCCGTCGGAAAATGTCGCCTCGGGCCGCATGTTGAAAATGGCCCATTGGCGGTCTTCCGGGTATTCGATGCTTTCGGCGAGAAGGCCATACATGGCATCTGGTTCGTCGGCGTCCCCGACCATGAGGCTTTCAAAAAAGATGGACGACCCGCTGGCCGCCTGACCTTTCAGGATGTAAGGCGTCAGGCTGTCAAACGTGCCAAATCCCCAGGTCGAGAATTCCCCGCCCTTGGGTGCATTCGGGTTCACATAGTCGAAGTGTTTGAAATCAGGGCCGTATTTCAACTCGCCAAAGGTCGAAATACCATGGGCCTTGACGATTTTTTCCTGCGCCTGCAATGCAGAGAGAAAGCCCGCGATCAACAGGATCGAAATAGCGGCAAGACACGTGCGGCAAAGATTGCCAGGACTCGCGGCGGCTGTCCGCGCCCGGTTTTTTGCGTATGTCATCGCTTACCTCCGCCATTTACCACGTCCCAGGGACGTTAAGCACAATTTGATTAATATTAAGGTAAAAGCGTTGCTTGTTAACATGCAATGCGCGTTTGCGTCAAAATTGTTTCACCGGGCAGAAAAAACCGCCCCCGTGGCCGGAGGCGGCAGGCAACCTGTCCTGAGAAAACGCCAGACCTAGTTCGCGACCGATTTGAGATACGCGATCACATTGGCGCGGTCGGTGGGTTTCTTCAGCCCGGCGAAACCCATCTTGGTGCCCGGCGCGAATTTCTTGGGGCTGGTCAGGAAACCGTCAAGGTTTTCAACCGTCCAGTTGCCCTCAAGCCCTGTCAGCGTGCCCGAATACTTATAACTGCTCGCGCTTGCGATATCGCGGTCGACAACACCGTAAAGCGACGGCCCGACGGCATTCACGCCCTTGTCCAGTTTGTGACAGGCCTTACATTTCGAGAACGTCTTGGTCCCCTTGGCAACGTCCGCTGCAGCGACAAGATCTGCAACCGACGGGCCGGTCTCGGTCGTGGACGCCGCGGCTTCCGAGGCAACCTCGAGCACGTAGGCCGCTTCTTCAGCCTCGCCGTGACCTGCTTCGTTGGAGTAAATGATGTCGCCAGCCCAATTGATCAGAAGGAAAATCAACAAAGCGCCGCAAAGGGCGCCACCGATTTTGGTCATTTTCATCGTGTCAAACATCATATCTCATCTTTTGCGCGCGGGTCAGGCCGCTATTCCGAATTTTTCAGCGCCTTTCTAAACGCTTCCCCTTGCCAGTTGCAAGGTATAGAAGCCGCGGCAAAGTTGAGAATTTTTCCGGGATCGTGAAATGGCCGACAAGACGAAGAAAATCTCGTTTCAGGGAGAGCCGGGCGCATATTCTCATCAAGCGTGTCACGAAGCGATCCCCGAGTATCAGGCGGTTCCCTGTGCGACATTTGAGGACACGATCGGGGCTTTGAAAACAGGGGCGACCGACCTTGCGATGCTGCCTGTTGAAAACTCGACCTATGGTCGTGTGACCGATATCCATCATTTGCTGCCGGAGTCCGGCCTGCATATCATTTCAGAGGCGTTTGTTCGCGTGCACATCAACCTTTTGGGAATGAAGGGTGCGCGTGTTGAGGACGTCAGCTCCGCGATGAGCCACACGGTCCTCTTGGGGCAGTGCCGCGGGTTTCTGAACAAACACACAATAAAAGGAGTGACCGGGGCCGATACCGCCGGTTCGGCCAAGCATGTGGCAGAATTGGGCGACCCGGCGCAGGCCGCGCTGGCCAGTGAACTGGCGGGCGAGATTTACGGTCTGGATGTTCTTGCCCGCAATATCGAGGATTTTGCCAACAACACCACGCGTTTTCTGATCATGGCGCGCGAACCGGACCTCAGCCGACGCGCGGCCGACATGATGACCACGTTCGTTTTTCGCGTGCGAAACATTCCGGCGGCTCTTTACAAAGCCATGGGCGGGTTTGCCACCAATGGTGTCAACATGGTGAAACTTGAAAGCTATATGGTGGGCGGTTCATTTGCGGCAACGCAGTTTTACGCCGATATCGAAGGGCATCCCGACGACCCGGAGGTCATGCGCGCGCTGGAAGAGCTGGATTATTTCACCTCGCACATCAAGGTGCTGGGCGTCTATCCTGCCGACAAGAACCGCCGCGCGCTGGCGCTGTGACCCCACGGCCCTGCCGTTGTCAGGCGGTATCGATACGCGCTTCAATCTCCCGCCCGATTGTTGCGACGCGTGCTTTCAGGCGATCCTGCCAACGACCTTTGGTCAGTCTGGCTGTCTTGAGAAGCAAGCGCGTCGCGAGCGTTTGCGCGCTGATATCAAGCGATATTTTCGCGCCGGTCTTCCTGGCGTTCTTGCGGGAGAGTTCCACCTGGATTTCGGCCATGAAACCGGCCGACACCGCCTGATAGTCCAGCCGGTTGGGTGGGTCATAGTCCAATAGTTCAACGCTCAACTTTTTGGTTATTCCCCGCAGTTCGACAAAGGATTCCCATTTCATCCCCGGCCCGGGCGAAGAAAGCGCGTCCACGCGCCGGACCCTCGCACCGGAATTAATTGCCGAATTCTCGAAAAACTCGAAATCCGCGAACGCCGCGAAGGTTTCATTCAGGCTGGCATTGATGGCTGTTTTACCTGACAGTTTCATGAAGGCGACTCCGGGAGTGATGGGCATTTTGGAACCGTTTGCCCTAAGACAGCGTGTCTGACAACCAGTTCCGGATCAGGAAATGTGCGATCGCGCCTTTTCGGGCTGCCACCAGCGTTGGAGTTTTGGTGGCCCAGGCGTCGGCAATTTCTTCCCGCGTTACCCATTTTGCGTCTTCGATCTCTTTTTCATCGATCGTGATCGCCTCACTTTCGGCGTGCCCCCAGCACCCGATCATCAGTGACGAGGGAAACGGCCAGGGCTGGCTGGCCAGATAACCCACATTGCCCACCCGGATCCGGGTTTCCTCGATGACTTCGCGCCGAACGGCGGCTTCGATGGTCTCTCCGGGTTCCATGAAGCCGGCAAGCAGCGAATACATCCCTTCCGGCCAGCCGGGTGAGCGGCCGATCAACAGCCGGTTCCCGCGGGTGATCAGCATGATGACAACAGGGTCGGTTCGGGGGAAATGCTGGTGATTGCAGTCAGCGCACCGGCGCACCCATCCCCCTTGGGTCGCCTTGGTCTGCGCGCCACAATTGGCGCAAAACCGGTGTTTTTCGTGCCAGCCAAGAATGCCGTTCGCCGTGGCGGCCAGTTCCGCATCGCGCGGACTGAGCCGCGCCATGATCCGGCGTAGTTCGGCAAACCGCTGTTCAGAGGGCAGATCCGGGTGCGTTTGCTCGCTCGTGTCGATGAATGCGCCAACTTCTGCTGGGATTTCCTGCGGCCCCGGCCAGCCAGAGATATCGCCCGCGAAAATCGCGCCCCTTTCGTCGCACCCCAGAAAAACCAGCGGTGCCTGCAGATGCTTAAAGACCGGGCTTTTCCGGTTGTGAAAGCAAAGGGCAGGAGCGTCGTCGCCAATGATCAGGGGTTTCCCTTTCCAGAGCGCAAGAACGCGCGCGTCCTCTCTTGTTGCCATGTCAGCAAGGCGCGCATCGTCTGTACGCCACTCGGCCATTCGGTCAAAGCCCGAGCCGCCAAAGGTAACCTGTTCTGCATTCTTCATTTTTTGCCCTTGATTGGCGTGTGGGACGGACACGACAGTTGATGTTGGTAACGTTTCTCTTTACGGTTCCAGCAAGCCGTCGCAGTCGGCACGATAAAAACAACGTCTACAAAAAGACACAACAATAAACGGGCATGAAGACACTTCTCAAAATCTGGCTGTTCGCGGTCGTCCTTTACGTGGGCGGCGTCGCGTCGATGCTGTTTTCCATCTGGCCCGCGCCCGCCTTGCGCGAGGTTTATCTTTACGTGACCGACAACCGTTGGGAAACGCAAAGTTTCGCGGAGCGCTGGCGAAATGACCTGGGGTTGGTGCCTTACCGGTTGCTGACCCGCGATGCGGGCGGTGCGCCCAAGGGCGATGCCTTCAAGCGTCTGAAACTTGCCAACCTGCGCGAACGGCGCGAACAGCCACAGCTTTTCATCTCGCCCGAGCGCAAACCCAAACTCACCTTCGTTTATGGGGTCTTTGACTTTGACGATGCGCTGCATGGCGCGATCCTGATCGATGAAAACGGCAAGGTCGTTCACCAGTGGAAACTGGCCGAGAATCCCCAAAACCTTGAAAGCAAACCCAATATCCGCCTTTACCCGCATGGCGTTCTGGTGGATCCTGACGGTTCCGTCACGTTCATTTTCGATTTCGGCACCTCAATCAACAAGGTGGATGCCTGCGGTAAGTATATCTGGTCGCGTGCGGGGGATCGCGACTATAACCATTCCCTGGAACGCGATGCGGACGGTTCGATCTGGGTTCCTGCCGGACCGCCCAACTGGTTTGATCGCATCGATCCGGCGACCGGCGGCATTCTTCAGTCGATTTCCATGGGTGCGATCATTGACGCCAACCCGGACCTGGGCATTTTTTCACCCCGCAGCGAGCATTACGCGCAGGGCCGGAAATGGCAGGGCGATCCGTTTCATGTGAACGACGTCGAACCCCTGTTGCCGGAAATGGCCGCGGCGTTTCCGATGTTTTCCGCCGGAGACCTGCTGATCAGCTTTCGTGCGCTCAACCTGATTTTTGTGCTCGACCCCGCAACGCTGAAAGTCAAATGGTGGCGCCAAGGGGTGACGCAGCAGCAGCATGACCCCGACTGGGCGGCGGACGGCACGATCATGGTGCTGGACAACCGCTGGGACAATCCGCCGTCCAAGATCATCAAGATCGACCCGGCCAGTTACAAAACCGACGTCGTGCTGGACGGCGAAGCGTATGACTTCTTTACCATCAACCGGGGCAAGGCCCAGGTGTTTGGCAGCGACCTTATCGTCACCGCTTCCAAACAGGGCCGCGTTTTCGAGGTCGATGAAAACGGGCAGGTCGTGTTCGATTTTGTCAACACTTACGACGATAATGATGGTCTGCGGGCGCTGGTGTCCGAGGCCATCGACCTTCCACTGGACTATTTCAAGGATATGCCGACATGCAACTGAAATTCCTGATCTCGCTCTTTGCGCTGTCACTCATCGCTTTACCGGCTCAGGCCTATGTGGGGCCTGGGCTGGGGCTGGGGGCGCTTGGCGTCGTCGCCGGGCTGTTCCTCTCGCTGGTGATGGCCTTTTTTGCGTTCGTCTGGATGCCGATAAAACGGGTGTTCACCCGCAACAAGGCCGGAGAGGAAGAAGCGGCCGATGACAGCTGACGCCGCCTTGTGGCTGGCGCTGCCAGCGACAATCATTGCCGTTGAACTGGTGCTGCGCCTGAAGTTCGCGAACGTGTTGCGCGCCTGGGGCGGCGTGATGAAGCAGTCGACCGATCTGATGCGCGACAAGACGATGAAGGACGACGAAAAGCAGGCGAAAATGGCACGGGCATCGGCTTTGACGCTTGGTGGAACGGCAAAGCTTGCCCTGATCATTCTGGTCGCGATTCTGGGATATTTGGCAGTGATCACGGGCGGGATCACGCTTTTTCATGCGGACACAACGACCATCGATACTGTTTTCAGGATCGACTTTCAGGTTGCCTCGGTTCTGACGGCGATCATTTATGTTTGGGGGCGAGGCCGTGTCATCGGCTGAATACGGTTTCTTTTCGCGACTTCTGCACCGCGTGGCGCTGGGTTCTCCCGCCATATTGCGCGCAACGATGCAGATGGAGCAGGGGAAATGGAAAGACGAACCGGCGGACGATGAGAAGCTTGCCCCCGTTTTCATTTGCGGGCTTGCGCGGTCCGGCTCGACGCTGCTTTTGAACCGACTGGCCGCAACCGGTTCCTTTTCAACCTCGACCTATCGGCACATGCCATTCGTGTTGGCGCCAAACATGTGGTCGGGCGCATCGCGCCGGCAACAAAAAGCAAGTGTTTCGGTCGAGCGCGCCCATGGCGACGGGATGACCCATTCGTTTGACAGCGAGGAAGCGTTTGAGGAGGTTTTCTGGAGAGCAATCGGCCAAAGCCGGAACGGCATCGACCTTCTGCCCTGGAACCCGGAATACAAACGCAGTGATTTGCAGGCGTTCCGCCTGTTCATGACAAGCGTTGTAAAGGCTGGCAACGCACCGCGCTATCTTTCAAAAAACAACAACAACGTGACACGTATTCCCACTTTGCTGAGCGCAAGCCAAACCGCGCGTCTTGTGGTGCCGTTTCGCGACCCGCTGGGGTTTGCCAGTTCCACCATGGCGCAACACCGAAAGTTTCAGGAGGGCCACAAGCGTAATCCTTTTGATGCGCGCTACATGGCGTGGCTCGGGCATCATGAATTCGGGCCTTACTTCAAGCCGTTTGCAGCGCCGGGAGTCGTCAAACCCGTTGACGTTACGTCAGAATACCTGGTTGCGTACTGGGTGGCGGTCTATCGCGAGATACTGACGATCAAGGATCCCCGGCTGACATTTTTTGATTACGAGGGGTTTTGCGAAAACCCGGTGCAAAAGCTTGCGGCCCTTGGGGATTTCCTCGCCCTGGAGCAGGCACCAAAGCCGCCCGACGATGTGCATACCCCGAACGACCACGGCGTGGAGAGCATTTCACCGCAGATACTTGCAGCGGCGACAAAGCTTCATGAAAAACTGAAAAGGCGGTCGGTTGGTTGCATTTCCGCAAGATGTAACTTTGGAAAGTGAAGAGTCATTGACGTTGGCAGTTTGTAATATTACTTGTGAGGACGAGAGGTTGGCGCGGGCAGGCGCCTCGCCAACCTGGTCAGATCCGGAAGGAAGCAGCCATAACGAGTCCCGTTTGGGTCGTCGTCCAGCCTCTCACCTTTCTGAACACACGGATTTTGACGGTGTTGGTGCCAATGCCGCGGCCTGCACTTTGCCAGGACGCTTCTGATGGCGACCATCAACGTCAGTGCCAGCGGATCGGTCCTCGTCGCCCACAAAGACAAGGTTCTGATCAATACATCCGGTGGCGGAACGGTGAATATCGCCGCCGATCCGGCAGCGACGGTGAGCAAACTCACGATAGACCTGCAAAGCAATGACGCGCAGTCCGATGTGGTCAACGTGGATCTCAGCACGTTCAACCAGGACGGTCTTCACCTTGATATCAAGAATTACGATCCCAGCGATCAGATCAATCTGGTGGGTGTTTCGATCACCGGTCTGGCAGCAGGAAACACGTCGAAACTGGAGTTCACCTATGTCGGTTCAGATGGACTGACCCACACGGGTTATGCGCATATAAAGGACACTGGCCAAAACGATTTCACGGCCGCAACCAAGCCGATCGTGATTTGTTTCGTCGCGGGCACCATGATCAAAACGCCTTTTGGAGACGCGCCGATCGAAAAGCTGAAAGTCGGCGATCTGGTAAAGACCCGCGATCACGGCGCCCAAGCCATTCGCTGGATCGGCAGCCGGGTCGTCTCCCCCTTCGAAACGGCTGCGAACCCCGGCATTCGCCCCGTCAGAATATCAAGAAACGCATTCGGCCAAGACGCGCCGGCCGAGGATTTGCTGGTGTCACCTCAGCATCGGATCGTTCTGCGCGGCGGTCATTCTCAACTCTTGTTTGGCGAAAGCGAAGTGCTGGTCGCGGCCTGCCATCTTGTCAATGATCAGACCGTCAGAACCGTGTCCATGCCGGGTGATTTCACGTATTTTCACATGTTGTTCGACCGCCACGAAGTGGTTTTCGCCAATGATCTGCCCAGTGAGAGCCTCCACCCCGGAGACGAGGCCCTGAGCGCACTCGATCAGTCCGCGCGCCGCGAAGTGATTGAACTGTTCCCTGAAACCGGGTGTTTTCCGGTCAGTTCGCGCAAGACGGCCTCGCGCGTGCTGCGCGCCTATGAGGCCCGCGTTCTGAACGCTTATACCAACGCCCCGACTGATTGACCCACTGAATTGCGTGTGGGCCGAGCCGCTTCTGGCGGCCGGAAGGGGAGGTTGAGTTTTGCCCCGGGCCGGTTAACAGGCGCCAAAAAGCGCCCCGGCCCTGCGCCTGCCCGTCCGGGCGGGCTGGCGCATTCGCCGCTGCCGCTCTTTCACACCCTGACCGGTCCGGACGCCGCCCAGCGGAATTGCTGATCGGTCTCCACCGCGCCGGGTCGCACGGCGCGCAGGGTTGCCAACGCGGTTTGCGGCTCCCAGCCGCGCTCGACCATCAGGCGCAACAGGACCATGCCCGAGCGCCCCTGCCCACCATAACAATGCAACAGGACGCCGCCGCCACGGTCAAGAACACGGTGAAGCCGCCGGGACAGCGTTGGCCAGTCCGCCATCGGTTCCGGCGCGCCGAAATCGCGCACGGGAAAGGGCCCCCAGGCGATATCCATCCTGTCCAGAAGCGCGCCAAGATCGCCGACGTTGTGGCGCTCCATCTCGTATTGCGTGGTCATCGACACGACGATTTCAGGGTTCCATTCGGCGACGAGCGCGATATCGGCCAGGGCCTCGCCGAAACGGCCCGGCAGCGGGCAGATCCCAAGCCGCGCGTGGTTGTCGAGTTTTACGGTTTTGATTGAAAACGCCACGATTTCGTGCCTCGGGGACTCGCCTTTTTGGACCGGTGGCCTTACCTTTGCGTTCGAAGAGGGGAACGTGCAAGTCAAATGACGGATGAGGCCGCAAAAGCAATCGGATATCAGGTGCTTGCCCGCAAGTACCGGCCCGCCACCTTTGCCGACCTCGTCGGTCAGGACGCAATGGTGCGCACCCTCAGCAACGCGTTTGCCGCGGACCGGATCGCGCACGCCTTCATCATGACCGGCGTGCGCGGGGTCGGCAAAACCACGGCCGCGCGGATCATCGCCAAGGGGATGAATTGCGTGGGACCGGATGGCAATGGGGGGCCGACGATCGCACCCTGCGGGCAGTGCGAGCCGTGTCAGGCGATCACCGAAGGCCGCCACGTGGATGTGCTGGAAATGGATGCCGCCAGCCGCACGGGCGTTGGCGATATCCGAGAGATCATCGACAGCGTGCGCTATCGTGCTGCCTCGGCCAGGTTCAAGATCTATATTATCGACGAGGTTCACATGCTGTCCACGAGCGCTTTCAACGCGCTGCTGAAGACGCTGGAAGAACCGCCCGCACATGTGAAATTCATCTTTGCCACGACCGAGATTCGCAAAATCCCCGTGACGGTGCTTTCGCGCTGTCAGCGCTTTGATCTTCGCCGGATGGAACCCGAAGACACGATGGCCTATCTGCGAAAGCTGGCCGGGTTGGAAAACGTGGAAATCGCCGACGACGCGCTTGGTCTCATCACGCGCGCCGCGGAGGGTTCGATGCGTGATGCGATTTCTCTGCTGGATCAGGCGATTGCGCACGGGGCGGGGGAAACCTCGCTTGATCAGGTGCGCGCGATGCTGGGGGTTGCGGACCGGGGGCGGGTGCTCGACCTTTTTGACATGATCATGAAGGGCGACGCCTCCAACGCGCTGAGCGAACTGTCCGCGCAATATGCCGACGGGGCCGATCCCATGGCGGTCTTGCGTGATCTGGCTGAAATCACGCACTGGACCAGCGTTCTGAAAGTCACACCCGAAGCTGCGGACGATCCGACCGTCAACCCGGTCGAGCGCGCCCGCGCCCAGGAAATGTCGGCGGCTCTTCCCATGCGGGCATTGTCAAGGATGTGGCAGATGCTGTTGAAATCATTGGAAGAAGTCGCGATTTCGCCCAATGCGATGATGGCCGCCGAAATGGCGATTATTCGCCTGACACATGTTGCCGAACTGCCAACGCCCGAGGATTTGGTGCGAAAGCTTGGGACACGCCCACAGGCGCCGGTCCCGCCGCCGTCCAAAGGGCGCTCTGCCCCTGCCTCCAACCCCGTGGCCGATGTGCAAGGAACATCAGGGCACGACACCGCGCCCGCTGGCGGCGCAACCGCCATCGCCGTTGGCGGAACGGCGATGATATCTGCCAACCCGGCGCAACAGGCGCTGTCACGATTTGCGCGGTTTGAACAGGTGGTGGACCTCATTCGCACCAATCGCGACGTGAAATTGCTGGTCGAGGTCGAAGACACGCTCAGACTGGCGAAATACGCGCCCGGGCGCATCGAGTTTGAAATGACACCCGA
Organism: uncultured Rhodobacter sp.; assembly: GCA_964466385.1. GTDB lineage: Bacteria > Pseudomonadota > Alphaproteobacteria > Rhodobacterales > Rhodobacteraceae > UBA5972. Next base: position 12,235 of record CAYXNM010000075.1, read on the forward strand.
TACCCCCAAGGATCTTGCCCCGCGCCTTGCGTCGCGGCTGCAAAGCTGGACAGGTGTCAGGTGGGGTGTCTCGGTCGTCAGCGAAGGTGGTGCCGACACCATCGCTCAGGTGCGAAACGCGCACCGGAGCGACCTTCAGGGCAGGGCGCTGCTGCACCCAATGGTTCAGGCGGTGCTTGAATATTTTCCCAAGGCGGAAATCAGGGAAGTCAAAACGGAAATCACGGAACCGGTTGACAATGTCGTTCCGATCGATCCCGAGGACGTCGACGACAACTGGGACCCTTTTGAAGAAGATTAAAGTGAGGAAATGACATGCTAAAAGGCTTGGGCGGGCTTGGCGACATGGCCAAGATCATGAAACAGGCGCAGGAAATGCAAGGCAAGATGGCCGAGGTGCAGGCCGGCCTTGAACAGATCAACGTGGTTGGGCAGTCAGGCGCCGGAATGGTCGTCGCCACGACCAGCGCCAAGGGCGGGATCAAGGCGCTGGAAATAGACGCTTCACTGTTCAATCCCGACCAAAAAGAAGTGGTCGAGGATCTGATCGTCGCCGCGATCAAGGACGCGCAGAAAAAGGCGGCCGAGGCCCATCAGGCCGAACTCGCCAAACTGACCGAAGGGCTGAACCTGCCCGCCGGGACCAAACTGCCCTTTTAGGCGGCCATGCCGCCCGGTGCACCCAAAGGACATGACGTGACCGGACCTGACAGCGACATTGACGATCTGATCGCACAGATGGCGCGCCTTCCGGGGCTTGGGCCACGCTCGGCGCGCCGCGCTGTCTTGCACATGATCAAGCGGCGCGGTCCGTTGATGGAGCCGCTGGCAAGGACGTTGAACCGCGTTGCGGCCTCGGCGCGGGAATGCGTGAATTGCGGCAATATCGGAACGCGGGAAACATGCGAAATCTGCACGTCGCCAAAGCGCGCCAACGGCCAGATTTGCGTGGTGGAGGACGTGGCCGACCTGTGGGCGATGGAACGCGCGGGCGTGTTCAGGGGCCGCTATCACGTTCTTGGGGGCGTTTTGTCCGCCCTTGACAATATCGGCCCTGACGATTTGCGCGTGCCCCTGCTGCAAAAGCGTGTGGCGGACGAAACCGTGTCAGAGGTCATTCTGGCCCTCAACGCGACCGTTGACGGGCAAACGACGGCACATTACATCGCCGACCAGCTTGAAGAACGCGGGGTTCGCGTCACTTCTCTGGCGCAAGGCGTGCCCATCGGGGGGGAGCTTGACTATCTTGACGATGGCACCATCACGGCCGCGCTAAACGCGCGAAAGGCGTTCTGATACCAACCTGACCAA